>NZ_VOYN01000014.1:0-73582 GCF_013420275.1 Acinetobacter sp. YH01020 | reverse complement strand
CAAGTAACTTGGACCAGTGTTGATCATTTAGCATTGTTCGAGGCATAGCGAGTGTAAAATTGGGTTTGGCGATTTAATTTTACTATCTCGCTATTTTTTTAATCAACAAATGTCAACAGACCCTAGTTAATCCTTGAAAATAAGTTGTATTCATTTTTCCCTCAAATAGAAATAATTTATTAGATTGTGGTCAAAATAATTAACTCCCGCACAACCTAAAAGTTAAGCTAAAGCAATATTTTATACAAAATAAAATAAATATTTCCTATCTTTAAAATAAAAAATTAATGGTATTCACTTCATTCCAAAAATCAGCTTTAACCCAAGCACTGTCATCACTGCACCCGCTGCCCGATCAAAACCCGCTTTAAACTTCAAATAGACTTTACGTGGTTTCTCTGCGGATAAAGCCACAGCGACCAATGAGCACCACCCTGCATCGATAAAGAAACACAAAACTGGCAGTACAAAGTAAAAATACGTTGGAATCTCTTTCGGTAAAAGTGCCGTAAAAATACTGGCTAACACAATTGCAATTTTCGGATTCGACAACTGGGTAATTAAACCAGTAGTAAATGCACGACGGAGTGACATTTGCGAGCTGCTGGCATCACCAGCTTCAATCGGTTCTTTGGCATGTTTTATAATTTTAAATGCCATCCAAAGCAGGTATAAACCACCACAAATTTTTAAAGCCAAATATGCAGAAGGTACAGCCAATAAAAATGCCTGCAAACCCAATACCGCTAAAAGCCCAAATATTGCAGCGCCCAAACCTGTACCAAGTGCGGTAAATAAACCGTGTTTACGTGAAATCGCAATGGAATTCTTCGCCACATAAATTGACGTTGGCCCCGGGCTCATTGCACCAAGTAATAGTGCTGCCGCAATCGAGCCTAATATCCAAAATGATTCCACTGTCACACCGTTTTCACTTAAATTCGTGGCAATTTTACAGATAGAATCTCTGAATTTCTCCCTATAATTTGCAGTGTTTATTTTAATTGACCAAATTTTTCACTATAAATAACTTGAATACCGCATTAATCCATCGCATGATCGCTAAAAGTACAAATTAATATCAAGACAATGAAATTAGCTGAAGCCCTACTTTTACGCAGTGACTTACAAACAAAATTGGCCTCGCTGCAACAAAGAATCAATAACAACGTGCTCATTCAAGAAGGTGATGCACCTAGCGAAGAACCAAATGCTTTAATTCAAGAAGCATTTGCTGTAAATACAGAACTTTATGGTTTAATTGAAAAGATTCACGCCACCAATGCACAAGCTAAAACCGGTTCAGGACGCTGCATGCTTTCAGTGCTCAATGAACGTGATTTATTGACCCAACAGCATCGAATCTTGCAACAAGCAATTGACAGCTCACGCCGTGAAAATGGTCGTTATAGCTCAAGTGAAATCCGTTGGATTAAAACCATTGCAGTGGCAGATTTACAGAAACAAGCCGATAGCATTAGTCAGCAACTTAGACAAAATAACTTAGAAATTCAGGCATCCAATTGGCAAATAGACCTAATAGATTGACCTGATTTAATCAATTGAACCGCGGTTCATTCCAGTTCGGGCATACTGGGCGAGTACAGAGCCTTTTTAAATGTTTGTAAGGCTTTAATCCAACAAACTAAACTGCAGAAGTAAGACGTCTACTTCAAAATGTTCACACATGTGACGTAGCACACTGCATCTGTGACTCTTTACATGTCACGTCTCACTACCGTGTACTGACAGTATGTCCACCCTATTTTTGACGGATCTATCTGCTAGTCGTCATCCGCAGCGGCTTCATTGAGTGCAACATCCTCACGGGGTAATTTATAGTCATGGTCATTTACAGGGACACCACCAATGATCATGGTGCGATGTTCGTTTTGAGGACGATGCAATTCGTCAGTCGTATCACAACCCACCATCCAAAAACTGCACAGGCACAGCATAGGCAGCACAGCCCGACTTAATTTGCTCATTGGATGCCCTCCATTTTTATAATTATCTTGCTTATAAATTCAGCATAGCATTTTTGTGCAGATATTCACCTTATTTATCTGCCGATTTAGGGTCAATTGTCAGGAATTATGTCTCGGCGGTCTTTCCAATGCGGATGCAGATTGATGCCGATAGAAAAATATTTTCTTTTTAAAATAAATAATTTATTCATTTTCTTATAACCACATAGAAGACAAGTTACAAAACTGCTATCGAATACGATTTTACTTCGGACACTTTTGTCCGTTTAATAGCTAGATAAATTTAGAATGATGATGTCAAAGAATAATGTCCACACGTCAACAACTCGCTGCGCAAAACCGAGAAGTGCTTTTAGAAGCTGCGATTGAGGTATTCCGTATTCACGGGATCAATGCGCCTTTACAACTCATCATCAATCAGGCTCAAGTTGGACGTGCGACGTTTTATCGTAATTTTAATGACCGTCGTGAGTTGGTACTCGCCTTAATGCAAGGTGCCTTGAACCGACTTGAACAGCGTGCGCTTAATTATGCACAGTTCGATGATGGATTTATTCGCCTCATTCAAGACCATATTTATAATATTCCCTATCTCACGGCTTTAATGGAATATTGGCGCGTGATCGATCGAGATGATCCTGCCATGGTTGAAATATACCAACGACGTGATGCCATATTGCAACCGATGATTGATCAGGCCATTCAAAATGGTCGCTGTCGAGCAGACTTTAAACCGGCAGACTATGCCATGGTCACTTCCATTTTACGTGCAGCTTTACAAGGCCATACCGAAGCAGATCAGGAAAAACTCGCCAAACGTGCCGTTGAGTTTTTACTACATGGTATTTGCGGGTAATACGTCATGTCCAAATCTCCACGTTTATTGGAACCTGCTCCGGATTGGACACCCGAAGAAAAACCGACTTTGCCCGGCTCTCCCGCTGCCATTGCACATCCCACCTATAAGCGTTTTTTATACTTCTTTATCGGTTTATTTGTTGCGATCTCGGGGAGTTTAAGTAATGGATTTATCACGGCAAATTTACCCCTTCTACAAGGTGAATATGGTTTAACGCCTTCAGAAGCGGCATGGATTCCTGCGGCATTTGTTATGGCCAATGTCAGCTCTAACCTGATCTTATTTAAAGCCCGTCAACAATATGGACTTAGGCTATTTTCAGAAATTGGTTTGGTTTTATTTATCGCTGTGATGGTGCTGCATTTATTCGTCCATACCTATGAAATGGCAATTTTTGCACGGGTGATTAGCGGCTTACTTGCAGCTCCACTCAGTTCGCTTGGGATGTATTACATCATGCAAGCCTTTAAACGTGCTCATTTTGGTCGTGGGCTTTATCTAGCTTTGGGCTTTCAGCAGTTGGGGATTCCACTGGCATGGATCATGTCGCCCTATCTGGTCGATGTCAACGATTGGTCTATTTTTTACACCTTTGAATTAGGTTTAGCCTTATGTTGTTTGGCGATGGTGGTCTCTCTAAAACTGCCACGAAGCCTACGTATAGAAGTGTTTGAAAAGCAAGATTTATTCACCTTTGCATTATTGGCACCCGGCTTTGCTTTGCTATGTATCGTGCTAACTCAAGGCCCGATTCTTTGGTGGTTTGAGGCTGAATGGTTGGCCTATTTACTCATCGCCGCTTTGATTCTTTTAGTTGTCGGCCTGACCTATGAACATTTTCGGGTCAACCCCCTGATTGTCACACGCTGGCTCGGAACATCGTCTACCGTAAGTTTTATTATCGGTGCCTTTGCCATTCGCTTCCTCATGTCAGAACAAAGCTATGCGGCCGTGAATTTTTTGAAAACCATGGGCATGGGACCCGACCAATTTGTTTCCTTTTATACCGTCGTGCTGATCGGGATTGTCTTAGGCACAGTGTTTAGTGCCCTGACCTTTTCCAAAGAAAAAATCGTGCTTCATCTGCTTGGTGCAGCAGGTCTCGTGCTCTTTGCCTGTGCGCTGGATTACCACCTGACCAGTGATGTTCGACCGCATGATTTTTATTGGAGTCAGTTTTTGGTGGGCTTTGCTAGTGGCATGTTTATTGGCCCACTTTTGCTTACAGGCATTGTCAGTGCTTTACAAAAAGGCCCATCTCACATGGTGACGTTTATCGTGCTGTTTTCTGCAACGCAAACCTTTGGGGGATTGGTCGGATCATCGTTCTTTTCGACCTATCAGCAAATGCGTACCCAAACCTATCAGGCACAGATTTATAATGATTTATCGCAAACCTCACCTATAGTGGAACAGCGCCTACAACTATTGGCTCAAATTGCGCATCAATATTCTTTAGACCCTAATTTAGATCAACAACAAGCCATACGTAGCCTTAATCAAACCATCACTCGAGAAGCCCAAGTTCGAGCCTATAACGATGTGATTTTTTTAAATGGCATATTCGCCGTTTTATTGTTGCTTTGGGGTTTATTGCTGATGGGCAAAAATAAATATCAATTACGCCAACAGCAACGCACGGATAGTAGTTAAAATTTTCCCGACTTAAACAACATAAGCAACCGCCAAATGACCTAATTGATATTGAGAACACCATGACCGAAGACCATAAACCCACTGAGCAAGCAGCACCGCAGCAACCACAAACAGCAACCGCTATGCCTGCGCCATCAAGCAAGCTTATCTCTACGCCGCAGCGGACCCTGATTTTCATGTTGATCATCCTCTTGCTGGGGATTGCGCTGATCTTATGGGCGTGGCGGATTGGTCCATTTCATAACAGTATCGAGTCGACTGAAAATAGCTATGTCAAAGGCAAAACCACGGTGCTTTCATCACAAATTAATGGTTATGTGAAAGATGTTTTGGTGACGGATTTTGATCATGTGAAAAAAGGTCAAGTGCTTATGCATATCGATGCAACGACCTATGATCAAAAAGTCACACAAGCTGAATCTGGGGTGGAACAAGCACAGAACTCGCTTGCCAATCAAAGCCAGGCCATTAAACAACGCAGAGCGGATATTATGGTAGCCGAAGCGAAAGTGGACCAATCACGTGCGGCCTATGAATTAGCCCTTGCACAAATGACGCGCTACCAACAACTCGGCAATACTGGCGCTGCGTCGAAAACGGAACAAGACAAAGCCACTGCAGATGCAAAAAATAGTTTGGCCCAACTTCATCAAGCAGAAGCCAATTTACTGGTTGCCAAAGAATCATTCAAAACCGCACAAGTTGCAGCGACGGGGCTTAAAGCACAAGTAAATAGTGCCAAAGCACAATTTGATCAGGCTGTGACCACCAAAGACTACAGCACGATTGTAGCGCCTATGGATGGTCAGCTAGGTGAAGTGAGCCCGCGGATTGGTCAATACGTTGCAGCAGGCACTCAACTGATGTATTTGATTCCACAGCAGCGCTGGGTGACTGCCAACTTTAAAGAAACGCAAATTGCAGATATGCATATTGGTCAAAAAGCGTGGTTCAGCGTCGATGGCATGAAACATCAAAAATTTTACGGCAAAGTTGAGCAAATCTCCCCTGCGGCTGGTTCTGAATTTAGTGTATTGAAACCTGACAATGCCACAGGAAATTTCACCAAAGTCGTGCAACGCATTGCCGTGAAAATTGCGATTGATCCCAATCAACAAGGTTTGGAAAACTTAAGACCCGGTATGTCTGTCGTCACCTCCGTAGATGTTGCTAGTTAGTTGATGTTGATAGTTAGCGGACGCTGGCAGTGAAGTACTATAAGCAAAGTTGAACAATACAAGATGTAAAGGATTTCATCTTCTGCACCTCCCGTTTTACAATGCCTACCTATTTGACCTCCAACCACCAAGATAACGATTACCAGCATGTTTGAATCTATCGCCCACGCCATTCCTGAGCAGACTATTCAATATCAAGGGGTTGATTTGTGTATTAAGCGTTTGGACTTGGTACACCCACAAATATCAGGCAATAAATTTTATAAACTCAAATATAATTTTATTGAAGCACAGAAATTAGGGTTTAAACAGGTGCTTAGCTTTGGCGGTGCTTATTCAAATCACATTGCAGCCACTGCATATGCTGCACATTTATTTGGTTTCGGCAGTTTAGGCATCATCCGTGGCGAAGAATTACAACATCAAGCCCGAAATCCTACTTTAGCCACCGCCGAACAGTTTGGTATGCAGTTCAGTTTTGTCACACGCCAACAGTATCGAGAACAGAAACAAGCAGACGCTTTAGCGCAATTACAACAGCAATATCCCGAACATTATGTCATTCCTGAAGGTGGAACTAATGCATTGGCTATCCGTGGCTGTACGGAAATCTTAAGCCATGAAAATCAACAAAATTTTGATCTCATCTGCTGTGCAGTCGGTACAGGTGGAACCATAACGGGCTTGATCGAAGCCAGTGCGGAACATCAACATGTTCTTGGTTTTTCTGCGCTCAAAGGAAATTTTCTTTGCGACGATGTTGCTCAGTTGACGCAGAAAACCAATTGGAACATCAGTGATGAATTTTGCTGTGGCGGCTATGCCAAAACAACGCCGGAACTTTTACAGTTTATGCAAGACTTTGAACATCGCTATGCGATCCCATTAGAACAGGTTTATACGGCTAAAATGTTGCGAGGTATTTTCAGCATGATTGAGCGGGGTCAGATTACAAACCATCAGCGTGTTTTAGTGATTCATACTGGTGGCCTACAAGGTCGCCTGAAAGGTTCAACCGAAGCGCTAAAAAGCGTATAATCCTGCGTCCTTTCTTCCACGCGGAAACTTACCATGTCGCAAAATCAATATGATGTCCTTGTTTTAGGTGCTGGTGCATCAGGCTTAATGACGGCATATAAAGCGGCGCAGCGTGGACGCAAAGTTTTGGTGGTTGAAAAAGCCAATAAAGTTGGCAAAAAGATCCTGATGTCTGGCGGTGGTAAATGCAATTTCACCAATTTGTATGTCGAACCAGAAAATTATATTTCACATAATCCACACTTTGTTATTTCAGCATTAACTCGCTATACCAACTGGGACTTCATTGGTATGGTCTGCGAATATGGCATTGAGTACGAAGAGCGCAAACATGGGCAGTTATTTACCCAAAATGGTGCAAAAGAAATTCTCGCCATGCTATTGGCAGAATGTGACAAAACAGGATTGGTGGATATTAAAACCAACTGTGAAGTAAAAGCAGTCAATGCCTTACCTGAACAAGGCTTTCAAGTGGCAACCAATCTAGGCTATTTTGAAGCAGAATCGGTGGTTATTGCCACTGGTGGTCTGTCTATTCCTACATTAGGCGGTTCAGGAATTGGCTATGAGATTGCTAAACAATTCGGACATTCCGTCTACCCCACTCGCGCTGGCTTAGTACCCTTCACCTTTTCAGATAGTTTTAAAGAAGTCACCACACGCTTGAGTGGCAATGCTGTTGAAGCCACGTTATCGAATGAGTTAAATAGTTTTACTGAGGCTTTACTCTTTACTCACCGTGGTTTAAGTGGCCCAAGCTCATTGCAGCTTTCAAACTACTGGGATGTCGGTCAACGCTTTAATATCAATTTCCTGCCAACTTTAGATGTTTTAGATTTCCTCAAATCTAAGAAATCTAGTCAACCGAAAGTGTTACTGCGTACACTGTTCAATGAACACTTACCGAAAAGCGTGGTTGTGGAATTACAAAATCTGATTTGGCCTGAACAAGCTGATTTAGCCATTGGCAATATCAGTGATGAAAAACTAGAACTCATTGCAAGCCGTCTGGAAAGCTTTGAAGTGAAGCCATCAGGCACTGAAGGTTACCGTACTGCTGAAGTTACACTGGGTGGTGTCGATACCACTGAAGTCTCATCAAAAACCATGGAAAGTAAAAAACAGAAAGGTTTGTACTTTATTGGCGAAGTACTTGATGTAACAGGTCATTTAGGTGGATACAACTTCCAATGGGCATGGGCTTCTGCGCATGCAGCTTCTGAATACGTCTGATCTCGACATAGAATTAATTAAATATAACCTGCAGAAGATCTCTGCATAAAAAAAGGGCTGATTCATTCAGCCCTTTTTCTTGCCCGATCTGACTTATTCAAGATAGTCGGTTTTAAATAATGATACTGACGACGACGAAGTTCGTTGAATTGTCATATCCATTTTTTCAACGGCAACTGAAATATGTTGTGGTTGCACGCTTGCGGTTTGTTTGAGTGTCGATACTAAAGTATTGAGCATTGAAATTACCCCCATTTTGCCATTCCTTTGCACGGATCATAAGTGTCATTCATGACAGCAATATGAATCCTAAGTTTTTATATTTTAAGTAATATTCTATATATCACTATTACTTAAAATACCAATTTTCGAGTAAATTTCAATCATTATTTTTGGACTGATTGGTATAATTTTTTTCACTTTTTAGCGGTGATTGTTCTGCCTGCTCCAAATTAGTGCGTTTTGGTTTTGCAAAAATAAAGCGTCGTGCGCTTGCCAAAAAACCCACCGTGATCCCTGCAATAATCACTGGGGCTAAAAATTTATTCGGTGCTTTTGCCATACAATATTCCTTATAAAGCATTAAAATCGACCACTTAAGCGTGGCCGATTTTTTTAAAGACAGAATAGTTTAATTTGGATCATCTGGTTTTGGCGGGGTTAAAGGTGCCGAATTTTCAGCCTCGCCTGTCGATCCAAATGGATTATTTTGTGGTTGATCACTTGGGTTTACATCCAACTGATCTGGCGTGGCCGTTTCTTTTTCACTGACACCGGGAGCAGCCTGTTGAATGTTTGGATAGCCATCATCGGTTTTCACTTCAGAAGTCATCACAGATGTTGATGGCGTTGGACTCGCTGTAGACGATGTTGGCGTATTAAAGGTGGTTTTTGCCTTCGCCTGTTCCTGTACTGGATTCGGTTCGTTGGCTTCACGTTTTGCTTTATCAATAAGATCTGATAACAATCGTTCCGCCGGATTGCGACCACCTAAACCAAAGGCCAAAGCGAAAGCAACTGCAACCGCACCGAGAGTTAAACCAAAGGCCAAATTCACGATCGAGTCGGCAATACCCATGGCACGCAAGCCCATGGCTACAACCAAGCCCATAATCAGCACACGGACCAAATTACCTAACCAACGTGAACTGTTATATTCCCCTCGTTGCACCACATTTGCCACAATATTGGCAAGCCAGAAACCCACCACCAAGATTACAGCACCAAGTAAAATACTTGCACCGAACTGGATAAACATAGCAATAAGGGCACTGATTTGCTCAAAGCCTAAACGGTTAGCAGCTTCAGATACCGCAAACAGCATGGTGAAAAATACAATGAGGCAACCGACAACATCCGACACTTTGGTTTTGCCCAAAAAGCGTTGAATGTCTAATTTTTCTGGCACAGTATCAACACCTGTACCCGAGATCACATCCACAACTAGACGCGCTACAAAGCGTGACACCACATAGGCCAAGATTAAGATTAAACCTGCGGCAATGATGTTCGGTATCGCATACATGATCTCATGTAACATGGCTGTTGCAGGCTGAGAAATCGCCTCGATACCAAGTGCTTCGAAAGCCACAATTAATGCAGTGATAATGACTATAGCAAAGACAAAATTACCCAAAACTTGAGCAAGTTTTGCGTTTTTAAACATGCCCACTTTTTCGACTTGCTGCTGCAAACTCAAACTGTTCACCAAGCCTTCCACGATACCTCGCACAATCTTCGCCAAAATATAACCCACAAAGACGATGACACCGGCAATAAAGATATTGGGAAGATAAGAAACAACTTCAGTGACCATATTTTGGATTGGGAACAATAGACCGTTCAAACCCAAGATCGATAAAACAATCGGTAGGAAAAGTAACAAAATCAGCCAATATACAATTTCACTGATATTTTGACTGATAGGGCTGACACCAACCTCAGAACTAAGTTTTTCATCGAGTTGGGTTTTATCAAGCAGTTTCTTTGAACCGACTTTGACCAAACTCGCCACGATCCAACCAATAAAACCTACAGCTACCGCAGCCAAGAGCTGTGGAATAAATAACAAGAACTGCTGAATCATATTACTGAATGGGCCACTGACACTGGTCAAATTCAGCACATTGAGCGCACCAATGACGGCAATGATCAAAATAATCCAGAACACTACTCTGGAGACTATATTTTCAACATTGGAACGGTGCCCAGTTGCATTTGAAAGTTTTTGATTTGTACCTAATTGTTGCAGAACTTTTTTGACGCCAGCAGCAATCAATAAAGCAATGACCCAACCAATCAGGAGAATTGCTACTGCACTTAAAATGGGGTGAAACTGTTCCCAATAATACATGGCATCAAAACGGCCACGCGGACCACCCAGATAATCATTCATACGTTCGCCCTCATTGTTATACATGATCTGTTGTTATGTGCATTTTTACGTATGCCGCGATATCACACAGCATTGGTGCTTTAAACTTGAGCTTTCTTTTCCACCTTAGTTTTTGCGTATTTTTTAATCAACCAAAGTATGCATAACTCCAACAAAAGCTCACAATTGAATGTAAAAAAGCCTTGGCATAACCAAGGCTTTATTTGTGTCATTCTGATGAGATGCTTAAGGTTCAGATCTTGCAATCATGTAAATCTGACTCATGTATTTATCATCAATGATCTGTCGCAGTTGCAGTATTTGAATCATTGGCAACAGCTTCATCCCCTGCTGTACCGCTAGTCGTATCATTGGCAGTTGCAGTTTGTGCATTCGGTGCAGGATGATCAGGTGGTGCATCCGAAGCAGACGGTTTCATATCTGCAAACATATAAAACAATAACGCGATTAAGAAGATACCCACTAAAATTAGCATATACACTGGGATACGTTTTTTTTGTGTTGTTTCTTCTACACTGGTGGTATGGGGCGGTTTATTAAAATCGTGTGTCATATTCCCCTCGCTATTTTGTTGTTCGTCGTTCACTTTTTATACTAACAATACAATATCCTTTGTTGTGTGAAGAACAATTACAATCCGTGAAAACATGTAACTTGAAAGATCAGTTCAATTTACATCCGTCTTGCTGTTTAAATAGATGACTGATTTTTAGATTTAAAATCAATCACTAAGGTAAAAATATCGGAGCATGAAATGAATGTACCATTTCAATCGTATTCATTTTCAGAGTATCAAGTGTTGCAAAAATAAATGCTTTTTTGAGCTAGATGGAATTCTCTGCTTTTGATGAATGAAATGAGCTATAATCATGCACCTTATTTTTCACCTGTTATCAAATCTATGGCGTACCATCAACAAGGTGTAACGCTTGATCTTGACACTGACGTCACTCATCAATGTTCCCTTCATTACACTCGCGATCAACATCTTATTGGCATTATTGAATTTAGTAAGCCAAGTTATGTGTTGAAATGGGGTGATTTGGAATATTTTCGCCGACGTACTGAAGAGTTTTCAGTGATGCCATTCCCTGAATGCATCAATGCGATGGTGATTGATATTCGAAATATTGCGGCTTTTTTAGATAATGAAGTGCCTATTATTCCTTGGCGCTTGCTCGAAGAAGAATGCCCGATTCGCTTAGTTGTTCCCCAAGATCGACTGGAGCATTATGCTGGCTTTTTTGAACCGACTTGGTTGACTGCTGACGTAGACACAGCGATTCAAGAAATTCGTGAATTTATGGATATGTTTGTGCATTAATACGGAGATTAAACTAAAGTTTAATCCCGAAAACCTCCATTTGGAGGTTTTTTTATGCCCTTTTATTTTCATTATCTATTTCACAATAAATATAATTCATTTAATATTCAATCGCTTATAGTAAATTTACTTATAAAAAATCTTCATAACTTATCCCATTTCTTAGTAACAATTCGGCAATAAATTTTGCTTGAGCCTTGTTCGATTTATCACCTAAGATGTAGAAAATGATCTCTTTTTTATTGTTGAAACATTCTTAAAAACAGAGCAATAAAACTAAATACGTAACAGGATCATAAAAAGTGGATATTAAATCAGGGTAAAAGGAGTTTTAACGATGACGTCAAAAAAACATTTAGCAACTTTGTTCTGTGCAAGTGCGCTCACTTTAGGGCTTAGCGCATGTAGTGACAATAAAGCACCTACAACGGATAAAGCTGCAGGAAGTGAAGCTGCTGTTTCTGACTCAGGGACTTTAGATAAGATCAAAAAATCGGGCACGATTGTTTTAGGCTATCGCGATTCATCGATTCCATTTTCATATATCGCAGATAATCCAAACCAACCTGTGGGTTATGCGCATGATCTTCAATTAAAAGTAGTTGAAGCAGTAAAAAAACAATTAAATCTTCCCGATTTAAAAATCCGTTATAACTTAGTGACCAGCCAAAACCGTATTCCATTGGTTTCTAATGGCACCGTCGACTTAGAGTGTGGTTCAACCACCAACAATAAAGAACGCCAACAACAAGTTGATTTCTCAACAGGTTTCTTTGAAGTGGGTTCACGCTTACTTACTGCAAAAGACTCTGGGATTAAAGACTTCGCTGACCTTAAAGGTAAAAAATTAGTCACCACGGCAGGAACTACATCTGAACGTTATATTCGTCAACATGAAAAAGAGTTAGGTATTGGTGAAGTCATTTCTGCCAAAGACCATGCTGAGTCTTTCCTCATGCTACAAAATGGTCGTGCAGCGGCATTTATGATGGATGATATTTTGCTGGCGGGTGAAAAATCGAAAGCCAAAGATCCAAATAAATGGGAAATCGTGGGTACAGCACCGATTCAAGAAATTTATGGTTGTATGCTACGTAAAGGCGATACTGGCTTTAAACAAGTGGTTGATGATGCAATCAAAGCGACCTATAGCTCTGGTGAAATCAATGACATGTATAAAAAATGGTTCCAAACGCCAATTCCACCAAAAAATATCAATTTGAATTTCCCGATGTCTGATCAATTAAAAGCATTGATTAGCAATCCACATGACCGTGACGAATAACTTTCCCTAAACATTCTAAAGATGCTTAAGCCAAACGGATTTTGGCTTAAGCTCATTATAGGGAGTTCCTATGAATTATAGCTGGAATTGGGGTGTGCTGTTCCAATCTACTGGTGTAGGTGATTCGACCTACCTGAATTGGATTTTAATTGGAATCGGCTGGCTGTTTGTCATCGCTTTGGTGGCATGGAGCATTGCGATGGTGCTCGGCAGCATCTTGGGTATTATGCGTACCCTACCGAGTCCTGTAGCACGAGGTATTGGTACGGCCTACGTGACTATTTTCCGAAATGTACCCTTATTGATTCAACTGTTTATTTGGTTCTATGTTGTACCTAACTTCCTCCCTGCTGCGATTAAAAGCTGGTGGATGAATGACCTTGGAGCAAATACGACCGCCTTAATTTCTGCAAGTGTCGGTTTGGGTCTTTTTACAGCTGCACGGGTCTGTGAACAAGTCAGGACAGGTATTGAAGCGCTTCCTTTGGGGCAAACCAATGCAGGTTATGCCATGGGATTTAGCACGGCTCAACTATACCGCTATGTGATCTTACCGCAGTCATTCCGCACGATTTTGCCACCTCTCAGCTCTGAGTTGACCAACTGTGTCAAAAACACCTCAGTTGCGTCTTTGGTCGGTGTTGCAGAAATCATTTCACAGATGAAAACCATCAGTGAATACACGCAAAACACCATCGAAATTTATACCTACGTCACCATTATTTTCATCGTGATCAACATCTGTTTAATTGGTTTCATGAATTTTCTGGAAAAACGCCTACGCGTTCCTGGCTTAATTGCAGGAGATAAATAATGGAATGGCTCAGTTCTTTTATTCAAGACCTCCAAGCGTCTGGCCCTGCGCTATGGCATGGTTTCAGCATCACACTCAAAGTGGTGATCACGGCAACCATTGGTGGTGTCTTTATTGCGACTTTATTGGCGTTGATGCGCCTGTCCTCGATTAAGGCATTTAATATTTTTGCTAAAGGCTATGTGAACCTCTTTCGTTCTATTCCTTTGCTCTTGGTGCTGATGTGGTTCTACTTTGCCGTACCCTTTATCTACACAGGGATCACGGGTAACTATCTAACGATTGATACAGCCCTCGTTTCGAGTATCGTGGCCTTCATGCTATTTGAAGCGGCTTACTTTTCAGAGATTGTCCGTGCCGGGATTCAATCAATTCCTAAAGGTCAAACTTCTGCAGCTTATGCTTTGGGTATGAGCTATAGCCAAGCGATGCGCTTAATTATTTTGCCGCAATCTTTTCGCAAAATGACGCCACTGCTTTTACAGCAAACCATTATTCTGTTTCAAGATTCAACCATGGTTTATGCCATCGGACTGTTAGACTTTTTCCGCACCAACTATGTTCGAGGCGACCTCATGTCATTGTTAACTCAATACATTCTATTTGCCGGTTTGGTGTATTTCACTATTAGTATGATCGCTACCTATGCAGTTAAAAAATTACAACGGAGGTTAAGTGTATGACCGATCAAAAAACGATGATTGACCTCCAAAATGTCAGTAAATGGTATAAAGATTTTCAAGTGCTTACCGATTGCACGACTCAAATTAAACAAGGTGAAGTGGTTGTAGTGTGTGGACCTTCAGGTTCAGGTAAATCAACGCTCATTAAAACCGTTAATGGACTTGAGCCTTTTCAGGCCGGTACGATTTTAGTCGACGGTATTTCCATTAATGACCCAAAAACCGATTTAAATAAACTACGTAGTCGTGTTGGTATGGTGTTCCAGCACTTTGAACTGTTTCCACATTTATCCATTACAGAAAACCTGACCATTGCGCAGGTTAAAGTCTTGGGTCGATCAGAAGCCGAAGCTAAGAAAAAAGGCTTGGCTTATTTAGATCGTGTGGGTTTGAGTGCACATGCCGCTAAATTCCCTGCACAGTTATCAGGTGGACAGCAACAACGTGTTGCGATTGCACGTGCGCTCAGTATGGACCCGATTGCCATGTTGTTTGATGAGCCGACTTCGGCACTTGATCCAGAGATAATTAACGAAGTGCTTGATGTGATGGTGGGTCTTGCCAAAGAAGGTATGACCATGATGTGTGTAACCCATGAGATGGGCTTTGCGCGTCAGGTTGCGGACCGTGTGATCTTTATGGATCAAGGAAAAATTGTGGAAGACTGCAGTAAAGATGATTTCTTTAATGCCCCTCGTGGTGAACGAGCGCAGCAGTTCTTAAATAAAATTCTGCATTAACATCAAAACGTTTATTTAACTGATGTTACGCAGTAACATCAGAAGCGTAATTTGATTCAAAATAAAAGTACGATACGCGGTAACGTCATCCGCAAGTGTTTGAGATAGGAATTCTTCTAATCAAAAATGTTTTTGCGATACTTTAGATAATTAGACGCTTGTGAACGAGTTTTGTCGGTGAGGTGCATTGCACCGCAAGATGGTTTCCTTGCGAAGCACGCTTCTCATTTTGCCTAATGAGAAGCGTGCTTCGTAAGAGTACCTCCAGCCGAAGGCTAATCCCTTTATTCATTCCCTTGATGTAAGACTCCGTCGAATTGGCTTAAAAATCATTTTAAAAATGCAAAATTACTTTTGCATGCATAACATCAGTTATTTAATTTCCGAAAATAAAAAAAGCTCATCCATCGATGAGCTTTTTTCATGGCACCTTACCAATAGTTTTCTACAGCAATATTACCTTCACCACGGCGGTTCATGGTCAAACCACGCGCCTTTAATGCTGCCTTTGTGTCGTCAACCATTTGAGGATTACCACACAGCATGACATGCGTCGTTTCCACATTAAATGCTAAGCCCGCCGCCTGTTCTAGCTCGCCATTTTCAATTAAAACTGGTAAACGATCATGCAGCGGTGCATTTGGATCACGTGTCACAATAGGTATAAATTTAAAACCCGTATGCCCTTCACCAAAGGTCTCGGCGATTTCTTGAATACGCTCGATATAAGCCAATTCTGATACGGTACGCACACTGTAGACTAGATTAATTTTTTCGTATTTAGACCACGTTTCAAAGTCTTGTAGCATTGATAAAAATGGTGCAAGACCTGTTCCTGTTCCCAACAGCCATAAGTCCTTTGGCAATGGCAACTGATAACGTGCCAAGGTAAGGAAGCCATAAGGGACTTTTTCTAAATACAGCTCATCACCCACTTGTAGATGCTGTAAATTCGAGGTAAACGCACCATCTGGAACGACGATAGAGAAAAATTCTAAAGTTTCATCAAAGGGTGACGACACCACAGAATAGGCACGAACCACCAATTCATCGCCCACTTTCAAGCCAATTCGTGCAAACTGACCAGCGGTAAATTTAAAATGTGCAGGGCGTGTCATGGTAAAACTGAACAAAGTATTGGTCCAACGGTGTACAGATAAAACCTTTTCTAAGCTAAATTTTTCAATTGACATGATTTGAACGTGGCGTGACAGACTGTGCTCATGTTAGCATGACAGCATAATTTATTAATATTTTTTAAATGTTAAGGCCTGATTCATGCGCATGACTTTACGCCAGTTGGCTGTTTTTGTAGCAGTCGCTCAAGAAGGTACCGTTACCAAAGCCAGTGATGCTGTCAAACTTACTCAAAGTGCAGCAAGTATGGCATTGGCAGACCTCGAAGATGGTCTCGGTGCTCCACTGTTTGACCGACTTGGTAAACGCTTGCAATTGAATGACTTGGGTCGTTTTTTATTGCCACAAGCTTTGGAAATTTTAGGGCGCTGTGAAGCTTTTGAACAAGCAGCTAAAGGTGAACTACAAAGTATTGATCTGCGTTTAGGTGCGACCCTGACCATCAGCGACTACTTGATGCCAGACCTCATGGCAGATTTCTTACAAATTCAGCCTCAAGCACATTTACAACTTCAAGTCGGCAATACCCGCCAAATGATTGAAGCGGTAAACCAATTTCAGTTAGATTTGGCCTTAATTGAAGGTTCATGCCATCTGCCACAGCTACAATGTATTCACTGGCGTGACGATGAACTTGCAGTATGCTGTTCACCAGAGCATCCCTTAGCGAAGTTGGATCGTGCAATCACTGCAGCTGACTTTGATAACGTAGAATGGATCTTACGTGAAGAAGGTTCAGGCACACGTGAAGTATTTGACAACGCAATTTTAAAAGACCTGCCAGATGCCAATATTCGTTTAACCTTAGGTCATAACGAAGCCATTTTAAAAATCGTGGCAGGTGGTCTTGGTATGTCATGTATTTCTAAACTTGCGATTGAGCCTTTACGTGAAAAAGGTCAATTGGTGGTTTTAGATACGCCGTTCTGGCAACTAGCCCGTCCATTATTCATGTTGGTACATCGTCAGAAATACCAAGGACCGGGTCTCAAAGCCTTTATGCAATTTTGTGAAAAATCTGTTTAAACTAAAAAGCGCCTAATGGCGCTTTTTTTGTGAATGCTTCCATTACCACCTAGAATCATTCTCACAAGCAATACCGTCATTATCACCATCCATCTTCGTGTTTGGACAATTCTTAATAAACCACTGAGCTTCATCTCTTGAGCGCATTTGACTGCAATGCTGTCGTCCATCACAACTAAACTGAGCTTTTTCTTCTGCCCTTGGCGTATCACTTGAAGAAGGTGCCTGCGCAGTGTATTGAACAACAGATTGAGCTTGCGTTGAAGCTGTGCCGTATAGATTTTTTTCACCTTGCTCAGACAGCACCCGATCGGGCAAATCACCCTGAGCTTTACGTTGTTCTTTTACAATGTTTTCATTTTCTTGCATGAGCTGTTGTAAATGTAGCTGCTTCTGTTCTTGGTACTGCTGATATTTCCCATAAACAGCCACAGCTAATACTACAATTACAATGAGTCCAATCATGCTGAAGATTTTACTGCCCCAAACTGTGACTTTGGCTGTATCGTGAGGAGTAGCTTGGTCATTCACTCGATCTGTCATTGATTCAAATGGCGGATTTATCTGTTCATGAGTGGACTGCTCTTTTTTCAAATCTAAACGGATGATATTTACCGCTTTAAATTTACCTTGATCTGCTTCAATCCTGTATTTGAGATTTTCTCCAACACGTGGTTCGATGTGTCGGCTAGGAAAATCACGAATATGAAAAAATAAATCCTTTGCTTGATCTTGTTGTATAAATCCAAAGCCGCGCTCAGCGTTATAGCTTTTGATTTTCCCCTCTTTAAACATAAAAATTGTCTCTCACATTTTATTTTAATGCTCTTATGATAATAAAAAAGAGGTCCTATAGACCTCTTTTTTATTTCAAAGATTTCATGGAAATCTCCAAATCACATTATTTACGCAAATTCGAAAGCAAAGCTGAAGTAATTGACTGGTTATTTGCCACGACTTTAGATTTTTTAGCTTTTGCAGATTTGTCTTCTTCACGCTCAATGTTTATGGCTTTATAACGATCACCATTTTTCACCACATTAAATTTCACACGATCATTACGTTTTGGCTCGACACCATCTGCGGGAAAGTCAGAGATATGGAAAAATACATCACCTTCTTCACATGAAAGAAAGCCAAAGCCCTTTTCAGGATTGTACTGCTTCACCTTACCTTTATATTGTTCGGACTTCATAAAGTACCCTATTCCATTTATACCAATGTCTTTAGTATATAAAAAAGAGGCTATAAAAGCCCCTTTTCTGTTCATATTGCAAAAATTAGTCTTTTTGAACTGAACCGAAAATTTTATCGCCTGCATCACCAAGACCAGGAACGATATAACCGTTTTCATTTAAACCTTGGTCTACAGATGCTGTATAAATGGTCACATCTGGGTGAGCTTCATTTACACGTTTAATGCCTTCTGGAGCTGCAACAAGCACCATGACACGAATATCTTTACAACCACTGGCTTTTAGAACGTCAATAGCAGCAACGAGCGATGAACCCGTTGCAAGCATTGGGTCAATAATCATCGCTAAACGGTTTTGTACGTCTGGTACTAATTTTTTGTAGTAAGTACGCGCTTCTAAAGTTTCTTCATCACGCTCTAAACCCAATACAGATACTTTCGCACTTGGAATCAGGTTTAAGAAACCATCCAACATACCAATACCTGCACGTAAAATCGGTACAACTGTTATTTTTTTACCGGCAATACGATCTACAGTTACTTTACCATTCCAACCATCAATTTCATGATCGACCATTGGTAAATCTTTCGTTGCTTCATAAGTCAGAAGCATAGTCACTTCTTGAGCAAGCTCACGGAAGTTTTTAGTACTAATATCTGCACGACGAAGTAAGCCGAGTTTATGTCGGATTAAAGGATGACGGATTTCATGGATAGCCACGGGAGAACACCTAAAAGGTTAAGATAAAATTTCAACCATTATAAAGCTATTTAACAAATGATAAAAATAAAAAAGCCTCCTTTACAGGAGGCTTTTTTGTAATAAGCAAATTAATTGCTTAATTCATTAGTTAAATCCACTTTGAATTAAGCTAAAAATGAACTGTTGTAATTCAGGTGAGATTGCAAAGTATGCCACTTGAGAAACTGCAATGATTGGATCTGGATATACACCGATCAACAACACAAGAGCAGCTGCACCAAGCACCATAATACCACCCACTTTTTGCCCCCAATGATCGACAGCGTCGATACGTGGGTTTTCCGGTGGAGTCATGTACATCACAACCATCACACGTAGGTAGTAGTACAAACCGATACCTGAACCAAGGATCACCATTGCAGCTAAGAACCATGAACCACCAGCAACTGCTGTTTTGATCACAAGGAACTTACCAATAAAGCCCGCTGTTAATGGGATACCTGCAAGAGATAACATCATGACAGTCAGTGTTGCAGTCAACACTGGACGACGCCAGAACAAACCACGGTACTCAGCAAGACTACCTGCTTCGTCTTTGTTGTTGTAAGGGCTAGACATCAGTGTCACAACACCGAACGCACCAATCGTTGTTAATACATAAGTAATCACATAAACGTTGACGCTGCTAAATGTTGCAAAGCCTTGTACTTGAACAAAGTCAGTATTACGTGCACTTACAATCGCAACAAGTAAGTAACCAAAGTGAGCGATTGAAGAGTATGCAAGGATACGTTTCAAGTTCACTTGACGTACTGCTAGTAAGTTACCCGCAAGGATAGACAATACTGCAATGATGGTCACGATCGTGATGAAGCTGTCAGAAAGGATTAAGCCAGAAGCCAAGAAGTAACGAACGAATAGACCGATCATTGCCACTTTAGCCACAGTCGCTAAGAATGTCGCGATTGGCGCTGGCGCACCTGCATACACGTCTGGTGTCCATTTGTGGAATGGCGCAAGAGACAATTTAAATGCAACAGCAAAGACAATCAGTGCAAGACCAAGGACTACACCCGGTTGGCTGAATGTTGTGAACATTTTGCCTGGTTCAGCAACGAATGCCATTGTACCTGTGTACGCATATACATAAGCCATACCCATCAACAACATCGCAGAAGCAGTTGCTGAAAGCACCAAGTATTTCACACCCGCTTCAAGCGACTGTGAACGTTGGTGTGTATAAGCCAATAGGCCGTATACAGGAATCGACATTAACTCAAGACTGATAAAGAAAGACGCATAGTGCGAACTTGCAACCATTAACAATGCACCTGTTACAGAGCACAGCATCAAGATATAAAGTTCTTCACGGTTATCTTTATAGGTTTCGATATACGCATGTGACAATGTGCAGCAAGCAAGTGCTGCAATCAAAATCACGAATTGGTACAACATCGTAAATGGATCTACGATGAACAAATTCATTACGTTTGCAGGTGCATACTGCCCTGCAACGAAAACAAAAATAATATAAAAGGCTGCAAGGTTCAGACCGATAACGGAAGTCGTTGCAACTAAATTGTGGTTACGCTTGATTGCAATTAGCAACATCACGACGATCGCAGTTAAAGCCACGATCATCACAGGAGCTAATGGCATAAGCTCAGAAAATGACATTGTGAAGTCCATGGCTTATTGCATCTCCACATTTTCAGGTTGTACAGCAATCTGCTGCACAACATCAACGACTTCTTGAACTGGGATATAGCTATTTGCAATCCACGCCATGCTTGAATTTGAAATATCAAGGAAGGTTTGTGGCAATAGACCAAGCCATACTAGACCAAGAGCACAGATTAAAAGAATCACAACTTCACGCGCATTTAAGTCTTTCAACGGATTTGCGTAATGCTGTTTTTGTTCTTCGTTTGGTGTACCGAACAATGCTTTGTGGATCAGGATTAAACCGTAAAGACCGGCAAATACTAAGCTTACTGCAGCAAGGATTGTGTACACAGGGAACTTGTCATAAGAACCCATCAAGATTAGGAATTCACCGATGAAGTTACCTAGACCTGGAATACCTACAAGTGCCGCAACAAAGAACATTAAGAAGAATGAAAGGTATTGGAACTGACCACGGATACCACCCATCAAACGCATGTCACGTGTATGCAGACGTTCGTAAACCTGACCACACATAATGAACAATGCAGCAGAAGATAGACCGTGAGCCAGCATCATAATCATCAAGCCTTGGAATGTCAGGATGTTACCTGCATACAAAGCAAGAAGTACGAAGCCCATGTGCGAAATAGATGTGTACGCAAGCAGACGTTTCATGTCTGTTTGTTGGAATGCACACCATGCACCGTAGAAAATACCGATTAGACCAAGAATGATCGCGATGTCAGCAAACTGAGCAGATGCTACTGGGAAGAATGGAATAACGAAACGTAAAAGACCATAAGCCGCAGTTTTAATCAAGATACCTGCAAGGTCGACAGAACCCGCTGTAGGTGCTTGTGCATGTGCATCTGGTAACCAGCCGTGTAATGGGAAAACTGGAAGTTTTACCGCAAAACCAATGAACATACAGATCATGAATGCATACGCAAGTGCTGGAGCTTTCGCCTCAACAGTGTGTGCAACACTCATCAAGAAGTCATAGTTAAAGCTGATTTGACCGTGAAGTTGGAAGCCAACAACTACTAGACCCAAGATACCGATCAACATGATCAGACCCGCAACCTGAGTATAGATAAAGAATTTAGTTGCAGCGTAAACGCGTGACTTACCTTCTGCCCCTTTATGACCCCAAAGTGCGATCAAGAAGTAGATTGGTACCAGCATCATCTCCCAGAAGAAGAAGAATAGGAACATGTCAATCGCTAAGAATACACCGATCACACCACCTAAAGACCACAGTAGGTTTAAGTGGAAGAAACCAACGTTCTTTTGAATCTCACCCCATGAACAGCCGACCGCAAGTACACCCAGTAATGCAGTTAAACCTACCATAAGCAGTGAAAGACCATCCACCGCAAGGTGAATGTTAATCCCTAAAGTGGTAATCCACGGTAGGTTAAATTGAGCAGCCCACTGTGGAGCTTGTGTACCCAACTCGTAGTTATAAGTACCGCTTTGCCATAAAACGACGGTAAACACCAACGTTAATAGCATACCAATTAAGGCAATATAGCGTGGTAAGTGCTTGTCGAGTTTATCGACAAGCCAGCATACAAAACCTGCAATGAACGGAATAAGGATCAGAGCGGGTAGAATTAAATTGTTTGGAGTTTCCATTTTATTTCCCCACGACCTGAATCACGACCAGGATCAATAGTAATGCAAACGTACCGAATGCCATACTAGATGCGTATTCACGCAATGAACCTGTTTGACGTGAACTTGTAAAGCTATTACCGCCTTTAACAAGTGCAGGCAATACAAGCCATAAGCCGTCAATTGGATCACGACCAAAGATTTTAGCCAGTAGTAAATAAGGCTTAACGAAAACAATGTTGTACAAAGCATCGAAACCAAGTGCATTACGACAGATATTTGCAAGACCCGCGCCCAGTGAAGTTTTCGCGAAAGATTTCACTGCACCATAAGCAAAGGCAAATAACACCACGCCAACTGCAAGACCTGCAAGTGCAATACCAACAGCTGTGTATTCAGCGCTATGCATACCGTGTTCTAGTGCTTCTGGAATATCAAACGCTGGGATTTGTGCAGCATTTAAAATATTCGTTACTGGTGCTTTTAATACATAAGCTAAACCAGTTGAAAGCACTGCAAGAATCGCCAATGGACCCCAGTAAGTAACACCTTTGATTTCATGGTAAGGCGTGTTTTCTTTACCAAAGAATACAACCCAAATAAGACGGAATGTATAAATTGAAGTTAAGAACGCACCTGCTACACCAGTCCAGTACAAGCAGTCATAAACTGCAATCGCTTGACCTTTCACCCATACCGCACCAAGAATCGCATCTTTCGAGAAGAAGCCGATCGTGATGAATGGAATCGCTGCCAATGCACCGCCACCAATCGCGAAACAAGCAAACAAGAATTTGTTTTTATGGAATAGACCACCCATCTTGAAGATGTTTTGTTCATGATGGTAAGCCAAAATCACAGCACCAGAAGACAAGAATAATAATGCCTTGAAGAATGCGTGAGTCAGCATGTGGAATAGACCAGCTTGGTAAGCTTCAGCACCTACAGCCATAAACATATAACCCAACTGACTCATAGTTGAGTAAGCAAGAATACGTTTGATGTCTGTTTGTACCAATGCAGCAAAGCCTGCAACTAACAATGTCACCGCACCTGTGATTGAGATGAACATCATCACTTCTGGCGCTTGTTCAAATACGCTGAACATACGGCTACATAGGTAAACACCCGCTGTTACCATTGTTGCTGCGTGGATCAATGCAGATACTGGTGTAGGACCAGCCATCGCATCTGCCAACCATGTTTGTAATGGGATCTGAGCAGATTTACCTGCAGCACCCAAGAACAACATCAATGCAGTCCAAATTGCAATCGAAGAACTCTGAGCCAAAACTGTTGGCGCAGCAGCTACAACTTCTGCAATGTTTAAAGTGCCGAATTGTTGGTAGATCAAGAACAATGCGATCAGTAGGAATACATCACCCACACGTGTCACAGTGAATGCTTTAATTGCAGCAAAACCGTTTGCAGGTGTTTGGTAGTAGTAACCAATCAATAGGTATGAACATAGACCTACACCTTCCCAACCGAGGAATAACAACGCTAAGTTGTCACCCAACACTAAAAGCAGCATGCTTGCTACGAATAGGTTGAAGTATGAGAAGAAACGTGCAAAGTCTTCTTCGCCACGCATGTACCATGTTGCAAAAATGTGAATTAAGAAACCCACACCTGTAATCATGCCCATCATTAATAATGACAAGCCATCTAAATGAAGCGTGAAGCCCGGTGCTAAGTTACCTGCACTGAACCAAGTCCAAAGATGCTGAATTGTTGCAACTGAACCATTATTAACAAAGTCGATACCGGCAATTAATGCAAATAAAGCTGAAAGACCAACTGAACCTGCACCAATAATTGCAGCAACTGATTCAGGAAGGTTTTTACGACCTGCCGCCAACAGGATAAAACCAATTAGCGGGAAAAGTACTGTTAAATATAAATAACTCATCCGCGCATCTCACTAGCAGCATCCACATCCAGATGATGGAAGCGATGATAGAACTGAAGGACGATCGCAAGACCGATACAAGCCTCTGCTGCAGCAAGCGTTAAGATCAAGATAAACATCACTTGACCATCTGGCTGTGCCCATGCGCTTCCTGCCAAAACGAACGCTAATGCAGCAGCGTTCATCATGATTTCAAGGCTCATTAAAATAAATAGTAGGTTGCGTCGAACCATCACACCGTAAAAACCCAGTGCAAAAAGAATGGTTGCAACGATCAAACCATGTTCTAAAGGGATGTTGCCCATTATTCTTTGTCCTCTTCTGCACCTGGCTCACGTTTGCCAAGATGGAATGCAGCGACAAGTGCGCCAAGCAATAACATCGCAGCAACTTCAACCAGCAATAAGTACTGAGTAAAGAGTGAAGTACCCACTTCTTTCGGACCGACAACTTGAGCACCCATGACAGTGCCAGCAGTTGTGTAGTCTGACTTCAACATCCAAACTAGGATTAGACCCATTAGGAAGCTCATCAACGCAGGATATGCCCACGCTGAAGAAGTCAGCCATTTGCTTTCTTGTTCAACTGTATTTTGACCAAGATTCAGCATCATCACGACGAATACGAATAGCACCATGATTGCGCCAGCGTAAACGATAATTTCGAGGGCACCGGCAAACGGCGCACCCACGATCATGAAGATACCTGCAACTGCAAGTAAAGAGATAATCAAGCTTAATAAAGCGTGTACTGGGTTCGTGTTAGTTACAACACGAACGGTAGAGACGATGGCCACAAGCGCCATCAAATAAAATGGCCACATCATGGTAATAGACTCCGTACATCAACTGGTGTGCTTTCGCGTTGAGCCTGACCTTTATCTTTACCAGCAACAGCCATACCTGTTACGCGGTAGAAGTTATAGTCTGGGTATTTACCAGGACCTGAGATAAGAAGGTTTTCTTTCTCATATACTAAGTCCTGACGAACATACTCACCTAACTCAAAGTCAGGTGTCATTTGAATCGCAGTCGTAGGACATGCTTCTTCACACATACCGCAGAAAATACAACGTGAGAAGTTGATACGGAAAAATTCCGGATACCAACGACCATCTTCTTTTTCAGCTTTTTGTAGTGAAATACAGCCGACTGGACATGCAACCGCACAAAGGTTACATGCTACACAGCGCTCTTCGCCATCAGGGTCACGCGTTAACACGATACGACCACGGAAACGTGGTGGTACGATGTCTTCCGCTTTAACCTCTGGATATAAAATGGTGTCACGTTTACGTGTCGCGTGTGAGAATACCATCCACAACGAACGTACAATTGACCCAAATCCAGCTAGAAATTTAAACATTTTATTCTCCCTGCTGTCTTAGGCCTGATTCATTAGAATCACAGCACCAGTTACCAGAAGGTTAACCAACGCCAATGGCAAGCAAATTTTCCAACCAAAGTTCATGACTTGGTCATAACGTGGACGCATTAAAGAACCACGAGCCAAGACAAACATCATTACAAAGAATGCTGTTTTAATAATGAACCAGAACGCAGCTGGAATGAATGGAATATCTAGGTTGAAAGGCGCTAACCAACCACCGAAGAATAAAGTCACGATTAATGCAGAGATCAGTACGACGTTGACGTATTCCGCAACGAAGAACATACCCCATTTCATACCGCCGTATTCGACATGGTAACCTTCCGCCAATTCTTGTTCTGCTTCTGGTTGGTCAAATGGATGACGGTGAGTTACCGCAACACCCGCAACCACGAAGATCAAGAAACCTAAGAACTGAGGAATAACAAACCAAACATCACGTTGCGCTTCAACAATTTCACGCATGTTGAATGAGCCTGCAATCGCAACCACACCCATCAGTGAAATACCCAAGAACACTTCATAAGAAATGGTTTGAGCAGCAGAACGTAAACCACCAAGTAATGCGTATTTGTTATTTGATGACCAACCACCGAACAATACTGCGTATACCGCAATACCAGCCATTGCCATAAAGAACAATAGACCGATGCTCATGTCTGAAACACCTAGATAAGGTGAAACAGGAATAACCATGAACGATAGCACCGCAGTTGCCATCGCAACTGCTGGAGCCATACGGAAAGTCAATTTGTCAGCAAATTTTGGTGTCCAGTCTTCCTTAAACATGATTTTCAGCATGTCGGCAACAATCTGGAACATACCGCCCGGACCTACACGGTTCGGACCGTAACGGTCTTGCCATAAGCCGAGTAAACGACGTTCAATAAAAGACATCAACGCAGCGATCAATACCACTACCAGTAAGATCACAATTGCTTGAAGAACTGAATAGGCGATTGGCCAGTTTTCAGCCCACAGCGGCGTTTGACGGATTAATTCTTGTTCCATGAATTACACTCCTACCGCGACTGAAACAGGTTCTGCAAGCGATACTGTAGGTGCAAGACCCACTGGGTAACCGATATAACCTGTAGGTAAGTATTCAATCACTTGAACTGGAAGGACGATTTCAGCATCCCCTGCTTTCACAGCGATACGTTGACCATCTTGAACATTTAAGCGTGCTGCATCTTGTTCACCCACAGCAAACATTGCTTCAGGAATACGCGATTCCATCGCAGGTGTTTTCACTGTAAATTCACCAGAAGCGAAGATGTGATGCATCGGCACAAGACGGAAGCTCTCACCATTAACCGCAACAGGTGCAGGTGCAACGAATGTACGTGCTGGACGTTTCGCTAAACGATCGAATAAACGAACGCCTGCATCGCCACCTTTTAAGTGACCACCCACGTTGTCTTGGAATTTGTTCCAAGCTTGTGGAGAGTTCCAACCTGCAGACCAAGCAAATGGTACAAGTGAAGCTGGAGTTTGGTTACCTACATAACCTTCCATAGAGAACGTCAACGCAGAGTCTTTATCGACTGGTTGTTTTGGTTCATGAATAGAAAGTGGTGCGCGCATCGCAGTACGACCTGAGTAACGACGTGGTTCACGTGCCACTTTCAGACCATGTACACGGAAGCCAGCATCTGGTGCGACATCTTGAATTGCTTCAAGTGCAGGAACGTTTTTCGCTACTGACTCGATCACATCATCAAGAACTGTCCAAGAAATCGCTTTACCTTTCACGCCAGTTTCAATGGCATGTAACCAGCGCCAAGATTCTTTGATCGCAAGTTCTGGTTTGTAGTAGCTTGGGTCATACACTTGGTAGAAACGTTGTGCACGGCCTTCTTGAGAGACAACTGTACCATCACCTTCAGCAAATGAAGCAGCAGAAAGTACGATGTTGGCTTTTTTCACAGTTTCAGTTTCAGAATGATCAAGTACGATCACTTCTTTACCAGAAAGTGCAGCATTCACCTGCGCGGCTGGTAAGCGACGATAAAGGTCATTTTCCACCACGATCACGGTATCGTAATCTTGTGCAAATGCTTGTTCTAGGCTTTGACCACCAAAGATCGCTAAGCCCATTGAGTTCACTTCAGGAACAGTCAATGTTAAGCCCGCATTACCAAGGTTCTGTGCAACTTGTGCAGCAGCTTCCATGATTGATGCGTCTTGCAAGCTTGTACCAGAGATGATTAAAGGTTTTTTCGCAGCTTTTAAAGTGTCAGCAATCGTTTGTGCAAATGCTTTTGCATCGTCATCCAAACCTAAGATCACTTCACCTTTCACAGCAGCAGCGACCGCAAAACCTAAACGTGCAATGTCGTTAGGTGATGCAACAACTTCACCTGTTGCAACATCAGCTAAACGTGTTTGAGTTGCAGCAAGGATGTAAATCGGAGATTTGGCATCTTGGGCAATACGTTGTACAGGTTCAGCCAACCACTCTTGCGTACGGCGCTCTGCAGCCATTTCTTTAGCTTTATTTTTCGCAGCTTGGCGAACAGATAGAGCCATACGAGGCGCAGTTTGAGTCAGATCTTCACCCAAAATCAACACAGCATCGTAGCTTTCGATTTCACGCATACCAGGGTTATAAACACCTTCGGTTTGCATAATAGAAGCTGCAAGTTCAACAAGTTTTTGCTCTTTTTGAGCCATACCCGTTGAGAAGTTGTCTTGACCTACAAGTTCGCGAAGCGCGAAGTTTGATTCAAGTGATGCACGTGGTGAACCGATACCCAATACTTTTTTGCCTTGGATATTTTCAATTACGGTATCCAATGCTTGGTCTACAGAAACTGTAGTCACATTTGCACCAGAGCGGAATTGTGGTTGACGTGGACGATCTTCACGGTTCACATAACCTGTACCGAAACGACCTTTATCGCAAAGGAAGTATTGGTTCACGTCACCGTTAAAGCGGTTTTCTACACGACGTAGTTCGCCATAACGTTCACCCGGAGAGATGTTACAACCTGAAGAACAGCCTTGGCATACGCTTGGCGCATACTGCATGTCCCATTTACGGTTATAGCGTTCAGAGTGAGTTTTATCTGTGAATACACCTGTTGGGCACACTTCAGTCAAGTTACCAGAGAATTCAGATTCTAAAGTACCTGATTCTGGACGACCAAAGTAAACACGCGAAGCGTTTGCATACACACCAAAGTCTGTACCACCTGCATAATCTTTGTAGTAACGCACACAACGGTAGCACGCAATACAACGGTTCATTTCATGAGAAATGAAAGAGCCTAGCTCTTGGTTGTAATGCGTACGTTTTGTGAAGCGGTAACGACGACGGTCATGCTGAGTCATTACAGTCATATCTTGTAAATGACAATGACCACCCTCTTCACAGACTGGGCAGTCGTGTGGGTGGTTGGTCATCAAGAATTCAACAACAGAAGCACGGAAATTCTTTGCTTCGTTATCTTCAATCGAGATGTAGGTATTGTCAGATGCAGGCGTCATACATGACATAACTAAACGACCGCGAGTATCTTCAGGATTCGCGTATTGAGTCACAGCACATTGACGGCAAGAACCGACAGAACCTAAGGATGGATGCCAACAAAAGTATGGGATGTCGATGCCAAGGCTAAGACATGCTTGTAGTAAGTTCTCTGAGCCGTTGACTTCATACGATTTTCCATCGACATGAATTGTAGCCATAGTCGAATTCCTTAAGCTTGTTCTACGTTGCTAGTTTGAGCTGCCGCATTTACGACTTTAGCTTCAAATTCGCCACGGAAATGTTTGAGTGCGCCCATTAACGGTTCCATCGCACCTGGAGCATGCGCACAGAAAGTTTTACCAATCCAAAGCTTACGAGTAAGTTCTTGTAAGTGATCGATATCTTCTTTCTTACCTGTGCCACCTTCCAAGGCTTTAAGCGCTTTAACCGCCCAAGGTAAGCCATCACGGCATGGTGTACACCAACCGCAAGATTCACGCGCAAAGAATTCTTCTAAGTTACGTGTCGCAGAAACCATACACTGAGTTTCATCAACCACCATGAGCAAACACGTACCTAAACGTGAACCTGCTTTCATGATGCTTTCAGCATCCATAGGAAGGTCAATATGTTCAGCAGCAAGGAAGTCTGTAGAAGCACCACCCGGTAACCATGCTTTGAGTTTTAAACCATCACGCATACCACCCGCATGATCTTCAATCACTTCACGCGCAGTTGTACCAAATGGAAGTTCCCAAAGACCTGGGAAAGTCACCTTACCTGATGCACCGTAGATTTTAGTACCTGGATCTTTCGACTTACCTTCAGATAAACCGATATACCATTCAGGACCACGAAGCATAATTGCGGGTAAGTTGTTGTAAGTCTCTACGTTGTTTACAATCGTAGGACGACCCCAAGCACCTGCAACTTGTGGGAATGGCGGTTTAGTACGAGGGTTCGCACGGCGACCTTCAAGCGAGTTAATCAATGCAGTTTCTTCACCACAGATATAACGACCCGCACCAGTATGCACGTGTAACTCGAAGTTCCAACCTGTACCTAAGATGTTTTCACCCAAGTAACCTTTGGCACGAATTTGGTCCAATGCTTCATTTAAGTATTGAGCCGCTTCGATGTATTCACCACGGATGAAGATATAACCCTGTGTTGCTTCTAATGTATAAGCAGCAATCAACATACCTTCGATCAACTGATGAGGAAGTTTTTCCATTAACAGGCGGTCTTTGAAGGTACCTGGTTCCATTTCATCGGCATTACAGATGAGGTAACGAGGGCCTGAGTTATCATTTGGCGCCATAAGCGACCATTTGATCCCTGCAGGGAAGCCCGCACCACCACGACCTTTTACAGTCGCAGCTTTGATCACTTCAAGCACTTCTTTCGGTTGCATGCCAACAGCTTTCTTAAAGCCTGCATAACCTTCAAGTGCTTCGTAATCATCTGCACTGCGAACGTGTTCCTGTTTACTCAAACGCCAAGTTAATGGGTGAGTTTCTGGGTTACCGTCGCCATAAATTGGTTTTGGTTCAGTATTCATACATACTTCTCCAATAACTGTTTAATTGAAGTCACTTCAACTAGACCGTGAGTGTCTTCGTCAATCATTAACGTCGGACCTTTGTCACAGTTACCTAGGCAGCAAATTGGCAATAAAGTAAAGCGACCATCTGCAGTCGTTTGACCAAATGAAATGCCTAATTCACGCTGGAATGCTTCAGCAAGTGTTTCCGCACCCATCAAGAAGCAAGCAATCGAGTCACATAATAAAATTACGTGGCGACCAACTGGTTGACGGTAAATACGGTTATAGAAAGTTGCAACACCTTCTAGGTCTGCAAGGCTCATGCTAAGCAATTGCGCAATAGCATTCATCTGTGCATCATCTACCCAGCCATTACGGCGTTGTACACACTTCAAAGCATCAAGACATGCTGCGCGTGGGTACGGATAGTGACCAATGTGATGTTCGATATCGTGGATTTCTTCCGCAGTTAAAATCCCTTCAACGTTCACACGTGGTTTTTTGTCAGTCAAAATCATCATAATGCGATTACCCCTTAGCGATCCACGTCAGCCATTACGACGTCAATTGTCGCTAAATAAATGATTAAGTCAGACATTAAGCTGCCGTTAATCACAGAAGGCATTTGCTGTAAGTGCGTGAAGGTTGGCGTACGGATACGTGTACGGTAACTCATCGTTGACTTGTCTGAAGTCAAGTAGTAGTTCGACGCACCTTTTACCACTTCCGCCATTACAGAGCTTTCGCCTGCTGGCATTACAGGACCCCATGACACGCTCAAGAAGTGCGTAATCAATGTTTCGATGTCTTGTAAAGTTTTATCTTTTGGTGGTGGAACAGCCAGTGGATGGTCTGCTTTGTATGCACCAGAAGGCATGTTGTCTAAACATTGCTTGATGATTTTCAGCGATTCTTCAATTTCACGGAAGTGAACAAGAACACGTGCATAAGCATCGCCTTCGTACTCTAAAGGCACATCAAAGTCGTAGTTTTCGTAGCCGCTATAAGGACGGTATTTACGAACGTCGAAATCAATACCTGTAGCCCGTAGACCAGTACCCGTTACACCCCAAGCCAATGCTGATTTTGCATCGTACTGAGCAACGTTACGTGTACGACCGATAAACACTGAGTTTTTCAGTGCTGCAGTGTAGTACTCGTTCATACGCTTCGGCATCCAATCGAGGATTTCGCGAATGAGGTGCTGCCAGTTGTTTGGCAAGTCGTGCGCTGTACCACCGATACGGAACCATGCTGGGTGCATACGGTAACCCGTGATCGCTTCGATCGCGTCATAAATTTTTTGACGGTCAGCGAACATATAGAATACTGGGGTCATACCGCCGGCATCCTGAATCGCAGTACCAATGAACAACAAGTGGTTATTGATACGGAACAATTCAGACATCATGACACGGATACATTGTGCACGGTCAGGAACGGTAATCCCTGCCATTTGCTCTACGCCAAGAACGTAAGGCATGTTTTGCGCACAACCACCTAAGTAGTCAACACGGTCTGTATACGGAATGAATGAGTGCCATGTTTGACGCTCAGCCATTTTTTCCACACCACGGTGGTGATAGCCGATATCAGGAACACAGTCTTTCACTTCTTCACCGTCCAACTGCAAGATCACACGGAAGGCACCGTGCGCAGATGGATGGTTAGGACCCAAGTTTAGGAACATGAAGTCTTCATCATCGTTCCCACGCTTCATACCCCAATCTTCAGGTACGAAACGAAGATGTTCTTGTTCGTAATCCTGTTTCGCTTGGTTTTGGCGATAAGGCGTGTATTCGGTCGCACGTGCAGAATATTCTTTACGTAACGGGTGACCTTCCCAATATGTTGGCAACAAGATACGACGGAGCATTGGATGCCCTTCGAAGTTGATACCAAACATGTCGTAAGCTTCACGTTCGTACCAGTTGGCATTCGGCCAAATATTTGTTGCCGTTGGAATGTTTACATCATTCTCAGCTAATGCAACCTTGATACGAATATCACTGTTACGCTCTAACGATAACAAGTGATAGAACACAGTGAAGTCAGATGCAGGCAGACCATCGCGGTGTGTACGTAAACGCTCATCAACCGCAGACAAGTCAAACAGCATCACGTATGGACGTGACACTGTACGCAAGAACATTAAAACTTCTTGTACACGTGCGCGCTCAACCCAGACTGTTGGAAAGTCTTCAAAAGTCGTTTGCACGTAGAAGTTCTCACCAAATTTGGTTTTGAGCTCTTCTACAATTGCAAATGCAGGGCGGGAATCAACTGGAGTTGATTCTGGCATAGCAATGTCAGTTTCAGCCATTGGCTTGGCTTCCTATTTAATACAAATTCAGTCAATCAAAACGACAATTACACCCAGTCCGGGTGTATCAATATTTCGTCGCAGTGATTATTTAATTTCATCCATTGAGCGTAAGTTTTTCACTGCAATACGCTGTGCGTTCTTACGGTCACGTTCTGGCATCATCTTTGGCTTATACACTGGCTTAAGATCATCACCAATCACGGCCGATAAAGGACGGCGCTCAAGTTGAATCTGGTCTTGCAATAACATCAATGCCTGAATTAAAGCTTCAGGACGTGGTGGGCAACCCGGGATATACACATCGACAGGGATGATTTTATCCACACCTTGTACAACTGAATAAATGTCGTACATACCACCAGAGTTTGCACATGCGCCCATTGAGATTACCCATTTAGGCTCAAGCATTTGCTCGTACAAACGTTGAATTACAGGCGCCATTTTCATGAAGCATGTACCTGCAACAATCATCAAGTCAGCCTGACGTGGTGAAGCACGAATAACCTCGGCACCGAAACGTGACAAGTCATGCACGCCTGTTAAAGTCGTTGCATACTCTACGTAGCAGCAAGATGTACCAAAGTTGAACGGCCAAACTGAGTTTTTACGACCCCAGTTTACTGCTGTATGTGCAACATCCTCTAAACGAGTCATGAACACATTTTTATTCACTTCTTCTTCAAGCGGATCGGTGACGATTTGACGCTCTTGAAGTGGATATTGATCAGCATCCGGATTCGCACGGGTTAATGTATATTTCATCCCGTCTTACTCCTTGTCAGATGATGCAGTCGGTGACTTAGATTTCACACGACCAGATGATTGCGCTGGAATTTGACCTGTAGGGTCCATAACCAACTCTTCAATAGAGTTAAAGCGTGTGATTTCTGCGATATCCATATTTGGCGAACCAATTTTAGGTTTAATTCCCGCCGCTTTACGTTTGTCAGAAGGTGACCAATTCAAACCACCAGAAGACAATTCATAAACCAAACCAGCAAGTAAAACTAAAATAAAGACTGCTGCAGCTGCAAAACCAACCCACCCTGTTTCACGAACAGAAGATGCCCATGCATAAAGGTAAAGTGCTTCGATATCGAACACCACGAAGAAGATTGCAACTAAATAGAATTTCGCAGACAAGCGAATACGTGCACCACCAGCACCTACTACACCTGACTCAAACTGCTCTTGCTTAGCACGACCCCATGATTTACCCCCAAGGAGTAAAGGGACGGTCAGCATAAAGACGCAAAGGAATGTAACGCCGATCACGAAGGCAATAATTGCCCAATCGTATGGAGTAATGGCACTCATGCGGGGATAACTCCTGGCAGGCCTATTTATTAACAAAGAATGTATGTATTGGCCTTCAAATACACCAAACACAAAATTAATCCCGCCAATTGTACCTGATTGAGGAGGCTTCTTGCTAGCTTATCGATATTCGTCTTTAGGATGATTTTTTAATCATTTCAGCATTTAAATTGGGTTTACTCCCTTAAATTTAGGATTAATCGTTTAATTAGATTAGATCTTATTTTTTTATTAATTATTACATTTATGCGATTTTAACAGAAAATTATGACTGTTCAGTTTCATGAACAAATCCTTCAACTTTTAGCTCATGTATTAAATTTTCATGGCCGTATCATTTATTAAATAAATTCCATCTTGTTTCAAATTGGTTGCCTTTTTTATCCCATCTATTAGCTTTGATCTTTCCCCTAAAATGAAAAACAAGTTGAATTAGCACAAAGAAAAAAGGCTTTTTTTAGCTTCTTGTGACTTTTTTGCAATTCTTTGACACGACCCACAAAGAGTGTGATATTTGTAGTTAAAACACAAAAAGCAATCACAACGGAGAGACAATAATGACTTTAGAATTTACGCATAAACCTGATTATTTTCTATCTGCGCAATTGGTGATTCACCATATTAAAAGCTACTTAGATAAGCATCCTGATGCTCAAAATGCCATTTTTGATTTACGTGATATCTATGAGTTGTTACGACAAGATTTAGCTTCTGCAACAACCAACCTTAACGGGATTATGAATATTGCAGATGAATATAAACTTGAAACTTTAAACGGTGATCAAAAACTTATTAGCAATTATTCTATCGATGCTAAAAACAACTCCTTACTCATCGATTTTAATGCAGATGCTCTTGCCGCATTAAAAAATGGCAAACCTATTATTGAACCCGATGCAACAATTACGGAATAAGTAGAAAACTGATATCAAAAAGCCATTCAAATTGAATGGCTTTTTATACTTATCATTCACTAAAATCAGCTTAGCTACATATCTAAGCTTACTTAATTTTCATTGGTACTCGGCTCTTTAATATCTAACTTCGGTTTATTTTTCTTAAAACGAGTTGCAGGCCATGTCATGGTGAAACGCGCTCCACCTAATATTGGACTTTCATCAATATCAATAGTCCCGCCAAACCAATATGCAATACGACTAACAATCGATAAGCCTAAACCATAACCCCCTGAAGCACGGGTACGACTATCATCTAAACGCGCAAAGGCGTCAAAAATACGCTTACGATCCTCTTCCGGAATACCAGGGCCATCATCTTCAACACAGATATAGGCCATGCCTTCATCATTCACACCACCACTGATCAGCACTTTATCATCACAATAACGCACTGCATTACCCACCAAGTTTTGTACAACGCGATGTAAATAGCGACGCTCGGTTTCCACAATCACCCCAATCGGTGGTGCTTGCAATTCCAAGGTTTTCCCTGTCTTTAAGGCTTCGGTTTCAATCAAGACCTGATCTAAAACTTCAAACAAGCTGACATCTTCAAACTCTAAAGATGGCATGCCCTGTTCGAGCTTGGCATAAGTCATGATCTCATCAATCAAGGTATTGAGAGCTTCGATATCTTTGTCGATTTGTTCAACTTGCTGCTGACGGTAGTCGTAGTCGTCTTCATCCGCCATCATTTCTACACCAAAGCGAATCCGCGCCACAGGTGTTCGCAGTTCATGCGATACCGCGCGCATCAACTCACGCTGTGCTTCAATTAAACGTTCAATATGATCTGACATTGAGTTATAGCTCGATGCCAAGGTACCAAATTCATCGGTACTTTCGACAGGCAGACGTACAGATAAGTCCCCGCCCTTCATTTTATTTAACGCATAATTTACAGCACGCAGCTTACGTTGCATCGGCACCAATAGACCATAAACACCCAAGCTCAAGACAAACAAGCTCAGTAGCGTAATACCGGCTGCCAACTGAAAAGGCATCCAATTGAATAGCGGTACCGGCCCCATAACCAAGACTTCTGAAGTTGAGCTTGGAATTGGCGATACGATCGAAATAGTTGTACCGCGTTCCGTCGCACTGTCACGATACAAAATAATACTGTGATCTAAACGTAGCCGGCCGATTTGCTCAGAATCTAAAGGCAAACTCTGAACATTTTGAATTGAAATTGGATATGAAAAATGATGCTGAATTTTTTCAAGATATTGTTTTTCTTGACCTGGGTAATAAACCAAATAATCCAGTATAAAGACAGGCAACGCCTTCATTTGGCGTTCTGAAATATTATCAGCTTTTATATACAGTAGATGTGCAGGATCATCTTTTAAACCAATAATAATATAAGCTGCTGTGGTTTGTGCGTCCCAACGCACTACAGCTTTACGCTCTTCTATACGTTTTGTTTCCGCTCGGGTTAAATCAACCTGATTAGCTTTTACATAATAAATAGGCAACTCAAGTAGATCAGATGCATCTGACACCCAATCTGACTTTTGTTGTTCATTTGGCTGACGTGCAATACCTTCACTTATAATGAAAGCCAAACCGTCAGTAAGCGATTCACGATATTCTTGCGCGCGCTGGTAGTTAATGATTTGCACCAGCAAATAGCCAAATGTAGCGACTAAAAAGACTAAAATCAGTAGCCCCGCATAAACGCGCAAAAATATACTGTGTTTAAACACGTAAAAGTGTCCTACTTTGCCAAACTAAGGGACGGTATTTTACATTAAATGCCGTTGGTTTCTTTTACGAATAAATAACCTTTACTACGTACGGTCTTAATGCGTTTCGGGTTTTCTGGATCATCGCCAATTTTTGGACGAATTCGCGAGATACGCACGTCAATTGAACGATCTTGACCATCGTATTCAATACCACGCAGACGCTCAAAAATATCTTCACGAGAAAGAATGCGACCTGCATTAGATGCCAACAACCATAAAAGGTCATATTCTGCACTGGTAAAGTCAACCAACTCATTATTGAGTGTGACAGAACGACCACCATTATCAATTACAAGATCATCAAATTCGATGCGCTGTGCAACCTCATCTTCTGGTGCTTTGTCTGTACGACGTAATAATGCACGAATACGCGCAAGTAAAACGCGAGGTTGAACAGGTTTTGCAACATAGTCATCTGCACCCATTTCTAGACCCAACACTTGGTCCATGTCTTCGGTACGTGCAGTCAACATTAAAATTGGTTGATGGTAGTGTGGACGAACTTCACGACAAATGGTTAAACCATCTGCACCCGGAAGCATCACGTCGAGTAATACCATATCTGGTTGTTCAGCGATAATACGGCGAATCGCACGATTACCGTCTGGTTCTACCCCAACTTCAAGTCCGTTACGGATTAAGTATTCTTGAGTTAAACGAGCAAGACGCTCATCGTCTTCAACAATTAAAATTTTAGGTAACTTTTCTTCTTGGCTCATTGATTGCCCCTTATTTGATTGGGCGTATCCTATTTGAAATCCGATAGATACGCTTAAACATAGTTTGCAATATACACACGTTTACATTGTAAACAAGATGGCATTCACCAAACTGATACATCAATATCGTATTTTGTAATAAATTTTAACCTGCTACATTTTTGCAGCCGTATTTACCAATCATTTCCATGCCCTATTGCTCACAATACCAACAATTATAAATTTGGATACATTTTCATCGAATAAAAACTGACTGATTAATTCACAACTTTTTAGGCTTTCTGAAGTTATCCACAATGTTATCTATAAGCACTCTTTTTCGACTTTGCTATGCTATGCCCTTGTCGGATAAGGCATATATAACAAAGATAAAAAATAGGGATTTTTTGAGATGGATTTCTGCCAGAAAAGTTCAAAGCATTTAGTAAAATGTCAATATTGATATACCCTGAATTTTCCCGTATCTTGTGTTCAATAAATTTTTAAACCACTAGGTCTTGTGTTTAAACCTCAAACACTGTGGCATAAAAATTGCCCAGTTCAAACGGTCCTAACATAAAAATAGATGACAAATGGAGCTATGCTAGCATGAGCGTAACGAATTCAACCCCTGGTCAAATTCAGGTGATTAAACGCACCGGTGACGTTGCACCTTTTGATGCAGAAAAAATCTCTGTGGCGATTGGTAAAGCGTTCTTGGCCGTTGAAGGCCAGCAAAGCGCTGACTCCAGCCGTATTCATGACCGTATCTCTCAATTAACTGAGATGGTATTGAATACCTTTAACCGTCGTTTACCTTCTGGCGGTACCATTCATATTGAAGAAATTCAGGATCAGGTTGAACTTGCGCTTATGCGTACAGGTGAGCAAAAAGTTGCTCGCTCTTACGTGATTTACCGCGAACAACGTGCCGAAGCTCGTAAACAAACTGGTGCTCACCACCACCCTACTTTACAAGTGACAGGTTCAAACGGTCAGCTTAAACCGCTTGATCTTGGCGCACTTGAGGCAAATATTGTCAAAGCAGCTGAAGGTTTAGAAGGCATCGATGTTCGAGCGATTATCGATGAGACTGTAAAAAACCTTTATAACGGCGTAAAAGAGTCAGACATCTCAACAACCATGATGATGGCAACTCGTACACGTATCGAACAAGAACCAAACTATACATACGTGACTGCGCGTTTATTGCGTAACGACCTTGTTGCTACAGGTTTAGAGTTCTTAGGTTTAGATAGTGACACGAACGAAGGCGACGCTTTAGAAACTTTCTTAAAGAAAGGTATCGAGCTTGATCTTCTTTCTCCAGAACTTCTTAACTTTGACCTTGCAAAATTGGCTGCTGCGATTCAACCAGAACGCTCAAACCAATTTACTTATTTAGGTCTACAAACCTTATTTGACCGTTACTTCATCCACTCAGATGGCGTACGTTTCGAATTACCACAATTATTCTTCATGCGTGTTTCAATGGGTCTTTCATTGAACGAAGACAACCGTGAAGAACGTGCAATCGAATTCTACAACTTATTGTCTAGCTTCGATTACATGGCGTCTACGCCTACTCTATTTAACTCGGGTACTTTACGTCCACAGTTATCTAGCTGTTACTTAACAACGATTTCAGATGACCTTTACAACATTTATGGCGCAATGCGTGATAACGCAATGTTGTCTAAATGGGCGGGTGGTTTAGGTAATGACTGGACGCCAGTTCGTGCGCTTAACTCGTACATCAAAGGTACGAATGGTAAGTCACAAGGTGTTGTACCGTTCCTTAAAGTTGCCAACGATACTGCTGTTGCAGTCAACCAAGGTGGTAAACGTAAAGGTGCAGTATGTGCATACCTTGAAACATGGCACTTGGACATCGAAGAATTCCTAGAACTTCGTAAGAACACCGGTGATGACCGTCGTCGTACCCATGACATGAACACAGCGAACTGGGTTCCTGACTTGTTTATGCAACGTGTATTCGAAGATGCTGAATGGACTCTATTCACACCATCTGAAACACCTGATTTGCATGACCTAACAGGTGCAGAATTTGCTGAACGCTATGCTTACTATGAAGGCATTGCGAAAGAAACCAACATGCTACATAAGAAAGTCCGTGCGAAAGACTTATGGCGCAAAATGTTGTCAATGTTGTTTGAAACTGGCCACCCTTGGATCACATTCAAAGACGTATGTAACTTACGTTCACCACAACAACACGTGGGTGTAGTTCACTCTTCTAACTTGTGTACAGAAATTACGCTGAACACTAACGAAGATGAAATCGCAGTATGTAACTTAGGTTCAATTAACCTTGTACAACACGTTCAAGGCGGTGTGTTAGATCGTGAAAAGCTTGCTCGTACAGTTAAAACTGCTGTTCGTATGCTTGATAACGTAATTGACATCAACTACTACGCTGTTCCACAAGCACGTAACTCGAACTTGAAACACCGTCCAGTGGGTATGGGTATCATGGGCTTCCAAGATGCTTTATACGAAATGAAATTGGCTTATGGTTCTGATGCTGCGGTTGAGTTCGCTGATGAATCGATGGAAGTGATTTCTTACTACGCGATCCAAACGTCTAGCGACTTGGCACTTGAACGTGGTACTTACGAGACATTTAAAGGTTCACTTTGGGATCAAGGTATCTTGCCAATTGACTCTTTAGATATCGTACAAAAAGCACGTCCTGACCGTATGTTCGAAGTTGACCGTACAACACGTTTGGACTGGGATACTTTACGTACTAAAGTTCAAAAAGACGGTATGCGTAACTCAAACGTGATGGCGATTGCACCAACTGCAACCATTTCGAACATTTGTGGCGTGTCTCAATCAATCGAACCAACTTTCCAAAACTTGTATGTGAAATCTAACCTTTCTGGTGAATTCACAGTGATCAACCCGTACCTAGTACGTGCGTTAAAAGATCGCGGTCTTTGGGATTCTGTAATGGTCAACGACCTGAAACACTTTGAAGGTTCGGTTCAAAAAATTGCACGTATTCCTGAAGAGCTTAAAGCAATCTTCGCGACTGCGTTCGAAGTTGAGCCACGTTGGATTGTTGATGCTGCATCACGTCGTCAAAAATGGATCGACCAAGCTCAGTCTCTTAACCTTTACATCTCTGGTGCAAACGGTAAGAAACTCGACATGACGTACAAAATGGCATGGTTACGTGGTCTAAAAACTACTTACTACCTACGTGCATTAGGTGCGACTTCTGCTGAGAAATCAACCATTAACACTGGCGCATTGAACGCGGTTAAGCCTGCTAATGTTGCAGCACCTGTAACTGCTGTTGCGAAAGAAGAACCTAAAGCTGAAGTTGCTGCTGAAGAAGAAGGTTTTGGTCAAGCAGCACCAGTGCCAATGGCATGTTCAATTGACAACCCTGATTGTGAAGCTTGTCAATAATTAACTAAAGGTATCGAAATCAGAAATTAGGCTACTCACGTGGCCTCTCTGAAAATCTCTATAACGTTGGCCGCGTATAGCGTAATTATTCTGAAAGGAACGATTATGAAAAAAAGAAAAGATATCTTTGGAAGAAAAATTGATTTAACCACTGAAGAACGTAAGTCTCTTCAAGCGGTTGTAAGTTTTACAATAACAATACTGTGGGCATTGAGATTCAGAGATTCTTATGTAGCACATGTTTTGTTGAAGTGTATTAGTTTAATTTGCTCAAAAATATTCAAATTAATTAAAACACTATGGGATATATGTATTTTGACAGCTATACCATACTTGGTATTTAAGCTATCAAATTAATTAAAACACTATGGGATATATGTATTTTGACAGCTATACCATACTTGGTATTTAAGCTATCAATTTACTTACAAAATATAGCTAATCCGTTCATTTAAATGGATTAGCAATAATTAGGAAACCTCCATGCCACACATGACGCATAACTATCAGTTAGGGCTTATTGCTTTGGTGGTTTCCTTTATTTTGACTTTTTATGTCCCGATCGCCTATTTCTGGTTTAAGGCATATAAATCGCGTAATCAAAATAAGTAGTGGGGATATTTGCTCTACCGAACACTTTTAGAGCAGTGATCGACAAAACTTAATTTTGCTTACACAAATTGAGCGTATAGTAGGACATCTCAGCGACGCTGGATGTCTATAAAAGATATAAAGCAACGAAGAGAGAACTGTTATGTCTATCCTAAGTTGGGACGATTTCGAAGATGATGAACCGAAACAAGCTGCACAAGCTCACCAGCCTGCGCCCGTCGAACCGCAAAAAACGACTGATTCGCAAGTGGTATCTAATGCACAGCACTCATCGCCGAATTTGGCAGCTGCACAACCCGCTCGAACCAGTACAAATCGACCAACAGATCCAACCGATCCGTTGGCAAGAGCATCTAACGCTCTAGAAAATCTAGACGTTGCACCTGGCTTAGAAGAGCTAGAAATGGGTGCTCAGCGTGTTCAAGTTGACGATAAAGCGATGATCAACTGCCGCGCTGACTTAAACCAACTTGTACCGTTCAAATACGAATGGGCTTGGCAAAAATATCTAGACGGTTGTGCTAACCATTGGATGCCGCAAGAAGTGAACATGAACCATGACATCGCACTTTGGAAGTCTGAAAATGGCTTAACCGAAGATGAGCGTACCATTGTTATGCGTTCTTTAGGTTTCTTCTCGACTGCGGATTCATTGGTTGCGAACAACTTGGTTCTTGCAATCTACCGTCACATCACAAACCCTGAATGCCGTCAGTACATCTTACGTCAATCATTTGAAGAAGCAATTCACACGCACGCTTACCAATACTGTATCGAATCTTTAGGTATGGACGAAGGCGAAGTCTTCAACATGTACCGTGAGATTCCTTCAGTCGCTCGTAAAGCAGCTTGGGGTCTGAAATATACACAATCTTTAAGTGATCCTACGTTCAAAACAGGTACGCCTGAAAACGACCAAATCTTGCTTCGCAACTTGATCGCGTTCTACTGCGTACTTGAAGGTATCTTCTTCTACTGTGGTTTCAGCCAAATCTTGTCTATGGGTCGTCGTAACAAGATGAATGGTGTTGCTGAGCAATTCCAATACATCTTACGTGATGAATCTATGCACTTGAACTTTGGTATCGACATGATCAACCAAATCAAGATCGAGAACCCTCACCTATGGACTGCTGAGTTCCAAGAAGAAATCATTCAAATGATTCTTGAAGGTACAATGCTTGAAATCGAATATGCTCGTGACACTATGCCACGCGGTGTATTGGGTATGAATGCAGGCATGATGGAAGAATACTTGAAGTTCATCTGTAACCGTCGTTTAAGCCAATTAGGCTTACCTGAACAATTTGCTGGTGTGAATAACCCATTCCAGTGGATGTCAGAAATGATGGACTTACGTAAAGAGAAGAACTTCTTTGAAACTCGCGTAACAGATTACCAAACTGGTGGCGCGTTAAGCTGGTAATAAATTTTTCAGCGAAATATCAAAAGCGGAACCAAGTGTTCCGCTTTTTTTATGAAGAATTTCATTCACCCAAGCAAATCTATGCATTTAATTTAATTCATATTCTGCTAATATAAAACGGTATAAAAATACATTAATTAATAAAAATCACATAATAAAAGAGGACAGAATGAAAGGTCAGATATTAGATTATTCAGTACAAACCAATTCAGGCATCATCAGTGGAGATGATCAAAACCGTTATGAGTTTACAGGTGCAGAATGGCGTGGCCAAAACTCACCTAAACGTGGCGATCATGTAGATTTCGATATCAGTCCCGAAGGTCAAGCGGTTCAAGTATTCAATGCACTTGGCAGCAGTAATCCTATTCAACAAATTTCACAGCACCTCGATAAAATTTCAAACCAAGACCAAGCTGAATCAAAATTCAACATGATTGATTGGTTTGTCAAATGTCTAAAAAATTATGCCAACTTTACTGGACGTGCACGCCGTAAAGAATATTGGTTTTTTGTTTTGGTCTATCTTATCGCAATGATTATTACTCTGATTGTCGATTCAGTGCTTAGAACCAGAGGAATATTCACAGGTATTTTCATCTTAGCAATGGTTATTCCGTCCCTTTCTGTTGCAGTACGTCGTTTACATGATATTAATAAATCTGGTTGGTATTGGTTAATACAAATGATTCCGCTCGTTGGACCAATTCTGGTTCTAATTTGGCTTGCAACGGAAACCAAACCTGAAGTAAACCAATGGGGACAACCTGCAAAATAAATAAAAAATCGTGGCTACTATTTATATAGCCGCCCTATCAACAGCACATCAACTCAGGAAAAATATGAAAGGACAAATACTAGATTTTTCGATTCAAACTAATACTGGGGTGATTAGTGCTGAAGATGGAAAACACTATCAATTTGCTGGTCATGAATGGCGAGGTCAAAGACCACCTACACGTGGAGAACAGGTTGATTTTGCTTTGGATGAAAGTGGGCAAGCGATTCAAGTCTACATTGCATTACGCCAACAAAGTTTTTCCACGAATACGCGAACAAACTACAGTGAAGAAGAGGAAAACTATGACTTTTTCGCGTGGTCATTCAAACCACTGAAAAAGTTTGCTGAATTTGAAGGACGTGCTCGACGTAAAGAGTTCTGGTTCTTTTGGCTATTTTGTATATTGGTCACTATACTCGCCTCTGTTTGCGATTTCGTTATTGGCAGTGAACCTTGGCTAGAAAATATTACCAATATCGTTTTACTCATTCCTAGCTTAGCTGTTGGCGCACGTCGACTACATGACACAGGACGTTCAGGTTGGTGGCAACTTTTAATGCTCACAATCATTGGGATCATCCCACTGATTATCTGGTGGGCTACAGACACCAAAGCCGAGAACAACCAATGGGGTCAACCCGCTAGAGATCTGCAACAATAAAATAAGGCGCACAATGCGCCTTATCTTTTAACACAAAAATTTAGCCATATTTACGTGCAAAATCTTCATCTGAAGTGCATAGATAAATAATAAATTCAATAAAAGCAACAATGGATGGAATAAAGGTCCAACAGAATAGTAGATACACAATCCCCCATCCAATACGACCCAAATAGAATTTATGGATACCAAATCCGCCAAGGAAGAATGCTAAGAGTGCAGCAACAATTCGACTCTTTTGACCGTATTGCGTGCCTAAAGCATTCGGCACAGCGACTAAGTAAATATCGGTTGCGTAACCCATTCCACTTGTCTCAAAATCAACAAATTGTCCACGAGCAGGAACAGTTTGTCCTTTCCAATCGCTTCCAGAAAATTGATAACGATTCTGATCATCTCCACTGATGATGCCTGTATTATTTTGAACAGAAAAATCGAGTATTTGCCCTTTCATATAATCCTCTATGTTTTATCTTTATTTGATGATTCTTGGACGTTATTTTCATCAGCAATATAACGAATTATTGATGAATATCATATCATTAACTTATCTTGCCAAATAGCATTTTGTAAACATCAATCTCAATGCATATACCACAGCCATCGCAAATATTGCATAACCCGCAGGAGTAATAAACAACGGAATACATAAAACAATCACCACGGTTAAAGGATATAAAAGTTTTCTAAAGCCACTTTGATGATGCAATTCATGGAGTAAATATAAACTTGTCGTATAAATCACAAGGCTGATTGCTACAAAGTAGCTTTCTTTCTCAGAACTAATCAGCGCCTCATGCGAAACTACATCAACTGCGGCAGCTAAACCTGCACCAATCGCCGCGATACTAATAAAGACAAAGAAATGTCCATAACCCCAAGTAAATGCCATTTTTCGGCTATTTAAACGCTCTGCAATACTGGTATCAAAATAAGACCACCACATGGTGAACATCATCATCAGGCCGCCTACCATCAAAAAGATCAGTTCAGTACTAAAACGCTGATTTGTTAATGCATCGGTTATGGCAATCGAGCATCCGACAATAGATTCGCCTAAAACAATAATGGTAAGCAGTGAATATCGCTCAGCAATATGATGCGCATGCCAAGGTGTACGGCTTGCAGCTTCTGCAAAAACTGGCACAGACAGTTCAGCAATTGCAAGTAAAATGAAAAGATAAACGGTGAAATGCAGCGGTGAAAAATGAAAGAACAGCCACCCCACTTGTACCAGTATTATGCCAAAAGCATAGCGTAATGCAGTTTTCCGACGGGACAGATCATGCTTTGCAACGCGAAACCACTGCGTAACTAAGCCGAGACGCATAATGGCGTAACCAATCACAATTACGTCAAAATCCTGCTTTTGAAAAGCGCTTGGAATACCAGCAGCAATGACCAAAGAGCCAATAATCTGAACAAAAGTTAAGATTCGATAGAGCGCATCATCATTATCATACGCCGAAGCAAACCAACTAAAGTTCATCCACGCCCACCACAAAGCAAAAAACACCATGCCATACAGCGTTAAACCCTGAGCCAAATGATTTTCAACAATGGCATGATGCAGTTGCTGCCCTGCGGTTGCGATCGCCACGACAAAGATCAAGTCAAAAAGCAATTCTAAAGAGGTCGCGACACGATGATGCTCATGTGGATCACGTGGGTGCAAAGGTTTGAGCCACTGACTAGGGAATAAAAACGATCTGGACATAGCATTCAGCTTTATTATTTTCTGTCTGAATTTTTTCAAAAGCCTGAAACAGTTACAAGATCGATTACATAAATCAGATGAGAAACAGTTTTCTAGAAAAAGGATAATGGTTTTAAAAACCTACTTAAGCGTTAGATATTTCAATAGTGGAAGTAAAAATTCAAAGTGACAAAACTGCGAAAGACGTTTTAAGATAAAAACTCGATAGATCGATGTGTTTTTTATATCTCAGCTATATTTTTCTCTAAATTTTAATGACATACTGCTATCCACTAAAATAATAATGAAACCTAAAAGTAATGTTAGAAGAAAAATTAGCGTCTTTTCCTGACGCAGTTTGGGTACAGATTCATTATGATCAAATGCAAGTTTTAACGCGTGATCATCAAATTGTAGCTGAACAAAACTGCCCTCTGGCTTTTATAGAACGTGGAAGTTTTGTCCGAAACTATCATGTTGCAGAACAGTGCTTCAACCAACTCATACAACAGATCCACTTCAAGTGGTATGAGTTTGGACAGCCGGTTATTTTTATTCAGTTAAAAGAACGCTTAAGTGAAGAAGTCAGCGCACTCGAGCTACAAGCCATTCAAGAAATGGCTCTAAGCGCAAATGCACATTTTGTATTTGTCTACGATAAACATGGCATCGCACTCGAAGCAGAAACCATCAAAAATGATGAGTCACCTTTGCTCAAATGGTTTTTCTGTGGGCTGATTTTTCTGATTTTGCTGATTATCTTTAAATAATCAGCATCATTCTCTTGATTAGGTGCAACTACGACACTGTCTGCTGCTGCAATTGCTCAATACTCGAAATCAAATCGTTAAAACGATCAATCACCAGTGCCGGTGCAGCCGTTTGAATTTCTTCTGCACTACCATAACCATAGCTCACAGCAATACTCCGCACTGCATTACGGCGTGCGCCTAAAATATCGTACTCACGGTCTCCCACCATCACACATTCCTTCGCATCCAACTGTTCTTGCTGCAAAATGTATTCAATTAAATCGCCTTTGTTGGTGCGCTCACCGTTCAGTTCACTGCCATAGATCACAGTAAAATATTGTGCCAAATCAAAATGTTCTAAAATTTGGCGGGCATAGACCGTCGGCTTTGCTGTAGCGACGTACAAGTGAAAGCCTTGCTGTTGTAAAGTTGCTAGAGTTTCGGCAACGGCAGGATAGACTTTATTTTCAAATAAACCGGTCACGGCAAAGCGCTCGCGATAACCTAGTAAAGCCTGATCTGCAAGTACATTATGCACATCGACATTGAGGATTTTGGCCAAAGAGGCTTTCAAAGGTGGCCCAATGATCCAATCGATATTGGTCTCATCCGAAATGGGATGTCCAATTTTCGCCAGTCCATAGCGTGCTGAAGTAGTAATGCCAACTTTTGGATCTGTTAATGTTCCATCGAGATCGATCAATATATTCTTAATCACAGCTTTTACCTTATCCATTCACTTCTGCAAAAATACTATCGAGTGTTCGCTCAAAGTTGCCTATACTATCGCAAATTTTGTGTAATAAGGACATCATTGTGCGCCCTACTGTACTGTGCTTTTCAGGTCTTGACCCTTCAGGTGGTGCAGGACTGCAAGCGGACATTGAAGCCATTGGTCAAAGTGGCGCACATGCTGCCATTGCGTGTACAGCGTTAACCGTTCAAAACTCACAACAAGTGTATTCGTTTGAAGCAACCTCTCGTGAGTTATTGTTGGCTCAAGCACATGCTGTCGTCGGTGACCTCCCTATTCGCTGTGTAAAATCAGGAATGCTAGGAACGACTGAAAATATCGCGGCTCTCGCTGAGTTTTTACGTGAACATCCCGAATATCATTATGTTCTCGACCCCGTTTTAGTTGCCAATAGTGGTGGTTCTTTGGGCGATCAAGCAACGTTGGTCAAAGCCTTTGCGGAATTGATTCCGCTTGCCACTGTGCTTACACCTAATACCGTAGAATTACGCGCACTCACAGGTGAAGACGACATATTTAAAGCTACAGCAAAACTTTTTGCGATGGGCGCTCAAGCGGTATTAGTAAAAGGTGGCCATGAAAATACGCCAGACTATATCCAAAACTCGTTGTACATTCAGGGTGAATTAGTTTCTGAAACCCGTTGTCCACGACTAGATGGGGAATATCATGGTTCGGGCTGCTCATTGGCGAGTTTTATAGCTGGGCGTTTAGCCTTAGGTGATGAGCTCAAAGCGGCTGTTCATCATGCCGAAACATGGTTATTTGGTGTGTTGAAAATCGCTGAATCACCTGTTATCGGCGGACAGAAAATTCCAAAACGTTTTTAAAGTTCTAGGTTATTTAAACCCGATAGAATAAAACGCTATATCATTTAAAGCCCTGAATATCAGGGCTTTTTCAAATTAAGAGTCGAGTTGAACGCGATAGACCAAGGTTGGAATTTCCCACGCACCACCAGCAAATCCTTTGCACTGTGTGGTTTTTGCCATATAGGTTTGGATAAAACGCTGACCATTCCATGACCACTCCCCCGTACTATGACAGTCGCCAATGCCTCGTCCACGTTGATTGGAGAAAATCTGCCCTTCGCTAAAACCACTTCCGGAAAAGGTCACGGATTGTTTGATTTGCTTTAAATTTCGATCCATTAACCAATAGCCATTGCCACTGTTATATGCCCCACGCCAACATGGCACTTCGACCAAGGCATTTTTTCCATTGATTGGAAACACCACGACTCGATCATCCTCTAAGAAATTTGCATCAAAGAGTTGAGGACAATCTTCCACTATGGTTTTTTTCTTAATCAATCCAAATAATTGTTTGGCTGTGGGCGCATTGACGGCATACCGTGTTTGTAAGCCCTTACTATAATTTTGAATATACACTTTCGGAATACTTTTCGGTTTGAGTACATTGGTCGAACTGCTATTGGCTTTACGCAATAATGCCGAATTTGTCCCTATGCGCTTTTGAAAATCATCCATACGGAGTAATACGGCGCTTGCGCCCTGCACGGACAATATCCATGTTTTGTTGTTGCCTTTCCACACAATTGGTTGGTTGGCTTGTAAAGCTTGAATCAATTTTTGAGTTTGAGCTGCACTTAACTGACCTTCCGCAGTTTTGGCATCAAGCTGCACAGTTCCCTGATTTTTACCTAAAATGTAAAGTTGAAGTGGTTTATTTGCCGCATTGAAGGTTTCAGGATCGAGTTTCACTCGTGCGCTGACTTGCGCTTGTGCGCCCGCAGCACGTTGTAATAACACAGAAATAGCGGGTTGATTGCCCTCCGCTTGATAACCTGCAATGCGACACGTCCCCGTATTATCACAAGCGATTTCCCAATCTTTATGTGAAAAATAGTTTCCTTGAATTTGAGCAAAGCTCACACTACAACCCAATGCAGCAATGTAGCCCAATAAAAGTTGCCAGATGACATTATTTTTGTTCATGTCTTTGGCTCAAAATAATTATATTAGAACCATCTTAAAATGCTTTTCACTGAAACTCCAGTTTAAATGGATCTGCTACATGATTTAAATTTATAGAGATGAATCATTCAGTTGCTGTATCTCTTCACATTTTTTTCGCTTCACATTTTCATCACTGAGCGTATTCATCAAATCTGCCGCCAGTCCTTTTAACAGACTCATATCATCATCGGTCATTTGATTCGGCTGCCGATCTAAAACACAAAAACTTCCCAACGCCACCCCATTACGGTCTCAAAGTGCAACGCCTGCATAAAAGCGAATGCGGTTATGCATCAATTCAGGTAAATGCGCAAAGCGTGGGTCACGTTGTAGGTCTTCAATAATCAAACGTTCATTTTGATACACCAAATGACTGCAGATCGAATCTTGCTTCGACTGACGTATCTGCATCGGTTGCTCGGTAGCCTCAGCCAAAGGGCTACCTGGGGTATAGACCCAGTCTTGCTTGACCCAAGAAATTTGTGCATATTTCACATCGAAGGCTTGTCGAGCTTCTTCAATATATTGTTCATAGATCGGTAAATTCCGCTCATCCAAAACATTCAGTTCTTCTAATGCTTTTAAGCGCTGCGCTTCAACGCTAGGATCAGGCTCATCCAACCAAGATTCACCCTGCTTCAATTGAAAAGCTTCAATGGTTAATAACAAGTCATTCATATTATTGACCACAGCATCGACGGTGAAATTTTCTTTGATCGCATCTAATTGGGATATCTCATCACAGCTCCAAAGTGCAAAAATCAGTTTTTTATCCGGAAACTGCGCCTTAAAAACATGGCTTAGTAGGCGAATTTGAGCTTCTGGTGCCGTATGGAAAATCGAAATACATACGATCTGAATATCCTCTTGGATATCATCCATACTTTGATGCTGATTTTGAATCAATACGTCGCTAAATGCCTGAGCCTGAATACCACTTAAACTTAGCCCATGCGCCAACATAGCCGATACTTGAACATCAATTTCCCAACGTGCGCCGATACATAACACCGCTGCTTTCTGATCCTGCTGTGCAACTGGATATGCCCGTTGAAAACTATGATTAAACAGTTTTAATCCCTGATGTAAACGTAGTCGATGTTCAGCACTGGCCTCGGTGTTGTGGCCTCTCGAAAAAATCCGTATGGCTGGAATCGCGACTTTGGCATAAAACGCATTAACCCGCCGTGCCTTGATTTCATCCGTGGCATCTTTCGGTAACTTTTCAGCAATAAAAGTCTGTGCAACATCCATGGCATCTTGCACATCATCAGCGACTAATCTTTGATAGAAGCGCTCATGCGGTGCCAATGCAGGCGTACTACCGATCAGGGTTTTAATAAAACCTAAGGATGGTACATAGCTCGAAAGCACCAATAAACACGCGGTTAAAGGTGTCGATAAAATCAAACCAATTGGCCCCCACACCGCCGTCCAAAACATGGCAGCAATAATAATGGCTAAGGTTGAAAGTCCGGTACTTTCCCCATATAACCAAGGCTCAATAATATTATTACTGACCAACTCCAAGAGCAAAATTAAACCCACTGTCCATAGCACCATATTCCATGTGGGATCTACCGCAAAAGCCAATGCAATGGGGAAAATCGCAGAAATCATTGGGCCGACATAGGGAACAAAGCGCATCACAATCGCCACCATTCCCCACATAATTGCTGCCGGAACCCCAATAAACCATAGTCCCAAGGCCATCGGAATACCGTAGGTCACATTCACCATCAGCTGCATACGTAAATATTTACCTATACGATTGGCCGCTTCATCTAGTGCGTCTGTTCCAATATTTAAATTTCCGCCCAGCAGCTTAAGGAACCGATCATGCAAATCTTTCCGATTAACCAAAATCAGAATCACAAACAAAAAAACAATACCCGCAGTTGCCAAAGGATTGAGCACCCGCTCACTCCAAGCCATGACCGCTTCAGCCGTGGTTTGTTGTTGCCCCACCACTTTCACTTGCTGCACTTTAGGATTTTTCTCTTCAGGCACCACATCATCTATCGAGTTTTCAACGGTATCTATGGTGGTTTTTGCGCCATCCCAAACACTTGGGCCGCGTGCAAATTGACGAATAGAATCCATTTTCTTTTGAATTGTGCCCTGATATTGCGGTAATTCTTGGCTTAATTGCCCCAGTTGATAACCCAAATATGAGGCTGCGCCGGACAAAATCGCCAAAGCCAAACCGACCACAATAAATATAGATGGCATCTGTGGTAGTCCCCAACCACGGAGTTTCATCACCAAAGGATCAACTAAAAAAGCCAATAAAATTGCGAGTGCCAATGGAATAAAAATATCTTTGCCAAGATATAAGGCGGCAATCAGCAAACTACCGATGATAAATCCTGCCGTGATTCGAATCACTTTATGTAAATCTGCAGGGGGCATTTGCTTCGATGCGTTCAGATCTTGCAAGCCTTGCTTTTGACCTGATGGTGATGATTCAAAATCTTGCGCTAATTTATTATTTTTATGATCCATTTTCTTATCCTGAACGATGGTCATTATTTTTTAATTTAGGCTGAAGTTTTAGAACTGCATACGAATTTCATGTAATGATTTGCAAAAAAAAACAGAGCGACATGGCTCTGTTTTCATACTGTGTTTTCAGATGAATTAAAAGATAATTACTTTACTTTGATGAGTCACAATATCCACGGGAACAGAAATATGTTGATGAACGATCTTCCATTGAGACTGCGTTTTTTTCATCCCAATGGTATTACGACACCACGAGATCCCCGGCGTCGGTATCCCGCTCTGATCATCAATTTTGGAATAACAGTGCAGAAAGGCAATATCAGGATCTGCATGGATGACCAATTCCCGCCTAAATACCTTTAAGCCTTCACGAAAATACTCCCGATAAAATTCCCACATTTTTTGATATGCCATTAAGCCACGCATTTCACAACTGGCATCAAAAAAGTACACATCTGCTGCGCAGGATTCAGCAATATTTTCAATTTTCAATTGGCAGATGACCTCATCCCAATTGGCTAAAAATTGCAGAATTTCGTCAGCGGCCTGTTGGTCACCAACTATTTTGATTTTATCTTGCATCTCTGGCACCTATTTATTTTATTTTTTATGAAGCATTGTTCTGGGCGGCGTTTGGAAGTTGAATTTTAACGATCTTCCAGCTCCAACCGCGGCGTTGCATACTAAATACGGTATATTTTTCTTCGCTTAGGCCTTGGAGCGGCACATACAGATCAAATCGATTCCAAGCGCTATAGCTGGCTTTGGGTTCAAGTGGCTGGCTTTGCTTTAAAGCAACAGCGGTTGCAGTTTCGTCATTTTTGGATAGTGTTGACGCATAAGGTTGTTCTGCGACCTTATTTTCAGCATGCGTGAATAGTTCAATCCCTGGGCTAATCATGCTCGGATTGGTCAGTTTGGTTATTTCTGGTAGTTGGATCGACTCTTTTAATGCTTTGCCTTGTAAAAGCAGCATGATACTGGTTGGATTGACCAGACTGTCGACTAGCGTTGCACTGAGGACTGTGCTGAGCTGCCCACCCCAAGACTGGGCAAATTCGGGTAAATGCTGTAGCCCAGTTTTCTGTTGAATGAGGTCTTCAACTTGTGGTTTTAGACTCGATTTGACTGCCGCAAAATCGATATATTGAGCAATTTTTTCAGGTTGATTGTGCTCATAGGCTTGACGTATTTGATACAACACCCAATACGGAGACGCAATCATCCAACCCATGACGATGATCAAAATCGTAATGAGCCCATAATACAAAATATGATTCTGCTTATTCATCGTTCACCACTCTAGCCAGTGAAGTTGTGGTACTTCCTTGTACCGTCAAATAAGCCTGATCTGATTGAATAGCATCCAACCCAACAGCACTTATCTGAGAACCATATTGCTTTTGACCTAGTGATTTTGATGAGCCATCAGGGTTTATTCCCTTTCAACTATCTCTATCAGGTTATTGCAAATTTAAACTGTTAGATCTTTAATTTGGGTACTTGCACCATTGGTTTTAACTGATTCAATGCCTTTATCTCGCGATTGCTCACTGGCATAAAATTGGCTAGTTCCAATAATTTGATGGTTTGCCGCTTTCAAATTGAAATAAGGTTTGCCATTTTTGGCTGTCAGTCGTTCAAAACGGCTGTCATCTGCACTGTTCTTTTGTACAGACTCAATCCCGTTTTGTGCTGATGCTTTCGCTTTGTATAATTCACTCGTTAAAATGATTTCACCGTTACCCGCTTTTAAAACAAAACGGAACTGCTGATCATTAGAGTGACTGATCTCGTACCATCCCGACATAGGTTACCCCTTCATTTTCATTGTTTTATCTATTATTCGATCAGGATTTGTTGTTGGAAATTCAACCTGATCTACAGAATATAAATGAACTCGGTCACATTTTTCAATGTCTTTTTTGATCAGTATAAAGCTCAAAATTTAATCAAAAAGGGATTTTTTAATAAATAATTCCAATAAAAAATAATCCGACCGAAGTCGGATTTCATCATTCTTTCATCATGCTGTATTTGTGAATAGCGGTACATTGCTCAACGCATTGAATAAAGGCCTTAAGGACTCACGATCTGCTTCGAATAGGTTGCTTTATTCATTTCTAAAATTTCTACACAAAGTTGCACTTCTACTACTGAAGCTGTGACATGTTGTTTCAGCACGTCCAATAACAACAATGAAATTTGCTTTTGAACTTCAACCGTTCGACCCGTCAATAATGAAACTTTGGCATGCATATACGCATGTTGAGCGTGTTCATCCAAGCCCACAACAAAATCTTGTTGAGCGACAGCACGGCTCTTAATATCATTGATGGCACTCACATGACCCGATTCAAATAAGGCAGCGTTTAGCGCTTTAAGTAAAGGTCGAGCTTCGACGTCAAGGTTATTGGAATATTCCAAATGAATATGCGGCATAGTAAAGACATTTCAAACCTGTAATGCGTCTATTATGCAGGCTGAAAAGTAAAATCTATAGCGGATTAGATATCAATTTCATGTTTAAGTAGTCATCCCAAGCCAAGTGTTGACTTCGCTTAGGGTGCTTGAAGGTTGCTTTAGACCGAACAAAAACGAAACTTAAACTTTTTTCACGTACTCAGATTTGAGTTTCATAGCCCCGATACCATCAATTTTACAGTCAATGTCATGACTATCTGTTGCATCGACTAAAAGGCGAATATTTTTAACTTTGGTACCAACTTTCACCACTGACGATGAGCCTTTAATTTTAAGATCTTTCACCACAGTAACCGTGTCGCCATCGGCCAATACATTGCCATTGGCATCTTTAATCACCACCTGCTCATCTGTAGCGCCTTCGCCTTCACGCCATTCATGTGAACATTCAGGACAAATCAGTAAATCGCCATCATTATAGGTATATTCAGAATTACATTGGGGACAATTGGGTAAAGACATAAAAGACCTCAAAAAAAGATGGATGCAAAAATCCATAAAATCTTAATATAACATTTTTATGTATTTCATAAACTTAAAAACCATAAATATCTTATGGTTTAGTGAAGTTATGACGATGTAAATAACACAACGCCACAGCACTTAGCGGTTTAAATTTTAGATCTCTAATGAGGTGTTTAATATCAACGCTTTTAAAATATGCGCATGATTTTTATCCATATGTTTGGCCGCTGTGAGTAAGGTCAGTGGCTCCTCTTTTTCCCATGCGCGCAGTTGTTCTAACTCGGCTTGATTGGGTTGTATTTCTTGCAAATAGCGCTGTTTAAATTCGTCCCAACGAGAAGCCATTGCCTCGTCTTGATGATACCAACGACGTAAATCTGTCGATGGCGTCAATGCCTTCGGCCACAAATCTAGCTCTGCGCTCACTTTACTGATACCACGCGGCCACAAGCGATCGACTAATATGCGTTTACCGTCGTCTGGGCTTATCTCATCATAAATACGTTTAATGTGTACAGTCATTAAGCCCTCCTTCGCCTATTTGCAGTTTTTCGATCATTCTTCAGATTATTCATCGGGGATCGCTGGATTCACTAAAAAAGCCAGTAACTGTAAAGACTCCTGCCAACCCAAATAACAGGCATCAGGTGGAATAACGCTCGGCAACCCTGCCTGTACAATCGTCACTTCGGTTCCTACTGATACCGCTTTAAACTCAACAGTGACTTCGATTTCACCGGCTAACTCTGGCATATCAAATTGGTCTGTATAACGCAGTATATGATTCGGCACGACTTCATGATAATCGCCATGAAAAGCGTGTGTGGTTCCCGTTGAAAAATTTTGAAATGACATGCGGTACGAGCCACCTACACGCACATCCGAATGCTCCACATGGGCCGTAAATCCATGCGGTGCCATCCATTTCACCAAAGCATCTGGCTCCACAAAGGCACGATAAACGCGCTCTACAGGCGCACTAAAAACACGATGTAATCGAACAGTATTGCTCATGATGATGTCCTTGTGTCATTGTTTTCACTGAATCATCCACATGCATTCACCCTCGCTTTATCGTCCATTTTTATCACACTGAAACGTTCTAAATGAAACAGCTTTGAGACATGCGAGAAAGGTCATTGCTGTTCAATACTATAGTGAATCCTACAGATTGATCCCATCACTTTAACGCAATGCCGTGTTATGTTTTGTGAGCTGCATTTATATTGATTTTTATAAAAATATTGAAAAATCAAAATTTTACACAATTTCTCTAAAATTTAAATAATAAAAAACCCAGTTGAAAGACTGGGTTCTTGTTGCTAAAGATGCAATAGTGAGACTTAGCTCAATTGTGCTTCATCTTCTTCCAGATCATCATCTTCATAGATATAAGCCATACAACCCCAGCCATCATATTCGCCCGAATGTTGTTCCGCAATTTTAATAAACCACTGCTCTAAATCAACGATATCTTCATAATCAGGTTCCATATAGACATAGACCGTGATAATCCATTCCACGCGATCTGATTCTTCATCTTGGAACAACGAAATTTTTTGCTCTTCTTTCAATAAATACAATGCACACTGTTCAGCCTGCGCTTCGTTCGAAAAGGCAATTGAATATTCGATTTCGTGCGGCACAGATAAATCATCACCATCTTGCTGCATCTGCCACAGCACATTGCCATTATCATCATCTGGAAATTGTTTAAAATCACGAGTCATTGTACTTTCCCTTATCGTTTATGAATTTTATTCTGTTGACTTAGATTAACGGATAATTGTTGCAATTTGCATTAGCGAAATCTCTTTAATCAGAAATAGACCGCCGAAGTGATCTTTCTGATAACAATTCAAATTAAACCACAACATCCATGTGGGCCTGAGTTTCTTTGAGATGTAAAACCAAAGCTGCCATTTTCAATTCTTCTAAGCGTAATTGTAGATAACTGTCGAGTACCCGTGCCTGACTAAAATGTACACCATGCGCATTGAGCAAGGTGAAATCATCCGCCAAAGCCTGCAATAGCTCACCTAAGTTTTTGGTATTTAATTGGGCTAAATACAAATCAGCACGACTATTAAACACCAATGTAAATAATTGCATCGCAGCCAAACGACGTTCTTCATCAACATAATTACAGTTTGCAGTCGATTGCTGCTCCATTGCATCAATCATTTTGCAACGTACCGCAGTCAAATTTTGCTTTGCCGCAGATTCATTCATACCATCCATCAGCTGATCTAAAATACTCTGTAAAGGCAAAAAGAACGCTGACTGATAGCCCCGTATTTTGTTGTCCAAAGCACGGTTGATGTTTTCCAAATGCTGCTGATCCAGCGCTTGGCTATATAAACCTTTTAACTCGGCACGGGCTTGTTCCTGCGTTTGTAATTTGGCTTTTTCTTGATATTTGCTCAAATACTGACGCACTTGTTCGATCTGTGCGCGAATATCATTCAACATGATATCGGCATTGGCTTTGGTGACTTCCACCAAACCATCAGCCTGTAAAGTTCGATACTCAACATATTGTTCAATCTCTACAATATGTTGATATTTTGCTACTTTATCGACTTGGATTTTGAGCCCACAGTTTTGAATACGTAATTGACTGATTGCATAATTCAATTCATCTTGCTGAGACTCTGTTTCAGCCAGTTTTAACCGCGCACGATCGAAGTTTTCCTGCAGTGAACGTAGGGTTTTATCATTTTTCAATTTGCGGTTATATACAAAAAGGAGAGCCACAATTAATAGGATGATAAGGACGATTAAAGCAATATTGATCATTTGCTAATCCTCAAAATAAGCTTCAATAATTTAAGTTTATTCCCAAAACAAACCTAAGTTACAAAAGTTAAAATCTATAATTCATTTCATATTAGCAGAACAAATGCAAAAAACCGTATTTATCTGACCAAATACACACTCACATACAATTTAACTAAAATACTGTTTTAAATCAATTTAATAAAATATTTTTCATATTAAAAAGTAATCATTCAATATTCATTACAAAATATAATAAAAATTTGAAAATGGCGTTTATTTACTAAAAGCTACAAAGAAATTTAATATCAATCTTTCTAAATTTTTCACATACTTTATAGAGATATTTAAATTATTTATATATCCCCAGAATTGGGGATATAGTGCATGTGGTGATTCATTTTTAAGCAGAAAAACCTATTTAAAGCTGTAATTATTCTTAGCTTGCTAAGCTGCATAAAGATTTCAATTCAACACGGCTTTGTTGCACAAAGATTTCATAACTATATGATTTTAAAGGTTTTGATTATTTTTTGATCCAAAATTAAATTTATTTAAATCAGATGCTTACATATTTATGCAACAAAGCCATTCAACACAGCAGATTTTATGAACAATGAGTATTCACATGAATATGCTTTAAAATTCTGCCGCACAATGAATATGAACAGCTTGTTGGGTTAAGGGCTGGGTAAATGCCAGATCGCAAGCATGTAACGCCATCCGTCCGAGTGAGCTCTGTTTTGCATTCGGATGATACAGTTGATCTCCTGTAATGGGGTGCCCAATATGCATCATGTGTACACGTAGCTGATGAGAACGCCCTGTCACTGGCGTTAATAATACTCGGCTAATATCCTTGCTTGCGTCATAGCTAATGGCTTGATACAGGGTTTTTGAGGGTTTGCCCAATTCAAAATGCACCATCTGTCGTGGGCGATTTTCCCAGTCCGTAATGAGGGGCACTTCAACACTGCCCTCACCTTCTAGCTTGCCCTGAACCAAAGCTACATATTGCTTTTGAACCGTTCGCGCTTGGAACATTTTACTCACCGCCACTTCTGCATCGCGGTGTTTCGCAAACATCAAAATGCCTGATGTTGCCATGTCTAAACGATGGGTAATTTTTGCAGCAGGATACTGCTCCAAAACACGAAGATAGGCACTGTCATGATGCTCAGGCAAACGTCCCGGAACCGACAACAATTCCGCTGGTTTTTCGATGACAACCAAGTCTGCATCTTCATACAAAATACGTAGAGGACCTTGAGGCGGCGCATAGACAAAGTTGGGATCTAAAGGCATGGACAGACTGTGTACTGGGAGAATGTCGGCAAAATAACAACTGACTAATTCGCTGTCAATCGACTTTGACCGATCAGGTTCTACCCTAACGATTATTGGTCCCCAATTTACCAAAGGCAGGTGCTAATGAATGAGACAAATCATCCTCCAGTAACTGTAAGATGCTTGCACTCGTGGTTAAAGGATACTGATGTAGTGTGATGCGATATTTGCCCTGAAACCACTGCGATAAATGCAAGGCATAGGTTCGTTTAGGCCCAAAACCTAAATGTTGTTTTAAACGATTCTTTATACCTGTCCGTGATGATCCGACATACAAAATGTGATTGGGTTGATTTAACTTGGCACAGGCATGGGTTTTCAATGCCTTAAATGCGGCATAGTCCTGATATGTCTGCTGTATATCGCCACCGACTAGCTCTATCACGTAAATATAAAGTGCATGTTGAGCAAGATCATCAAAACTTGAAAACTCAAATATACATTCCGCTTTAGTCTGCTGTGCCTGCAGACAATCCTGTATCAATTGATTCAGATAACCCATAACAAAATTATTTAAAATTTAGACAGTTAAGCATAACAACTTTGTTGAAAAGGACAATCTGAAGCTTAGATTATGTTTAAGATCTTCTGCGTGATATTTATTACATCAGCAATGATCAAAGTGTGTTGGGAATACATGCGAAGTTTGGAATTTTGAAAAAGATGGAAGGATTTATTATTCGTTTGAATTCTTTAAAATTTTTTAGGGTGTAAGAGAAAACAGTGTTGTTTACTTCAACTATCATCACTTTGTAAGTCATGATCTTATAGCCTATAAACTTCTGGTTTATAGCGTCCTAAGCTGAATCGAGACCTTTTGGGTGAGTACTGTACACGTGTTTTGCACCACTGACAGCATGCTACTCTTTTCAATCTCTGTAACACCCTTGGGATATATAGTAGTGATATCGAAGAGGGATTGTTTCCCTGAAAATTACTGTTTTTGGCTTATTTTAAAAATATTTTTCACATTTAAAGATATATTGAAAATATTTTCTCCTTGTATCATTTTTTAGCATTTTTTCCATCTTATAAATGACTTTTTCCGAGAATTTCCGCCACAACTTAGTACTCAAACAACAATTATTTATGCTGTTCAAAGCAAACTATTACTTCTTTTTACTCATTTCAGACAGCAAATCCAGCTGAATTTCCTGAATCTTGGCAAGACGATCCCATTGATGCATCAACAAATGATCTATCTTTTCATGTAAATGGCGAATTTCTAATTCAGCTTTTAAATTCACCTGATAATCATTCTCCGAACGCATGCGGTCTTTGGCTTCTTGACGGTTCTGGCTCATCATAATAATGGGCACTTGTATGGCAGCGAGGCAAGACAACATCAAATTCAGCAAAATAAAAGGATAAGGATCAGCAGGGTGCTTCACCATCACCACCGTATTGACTAAAATCCACACCGCTAAAAACAATGTAAAACAAATAAGAAATGCCCAGCTACCGCCGAATGTTGCAATTTTATCCGCTAGCCTTTCGCCAAAACTCCACTGCTGATCCAGCTTTTCTTCAACATTTTTGCTAATCAGATCATGCTGCTGCATGCTGTTCAGCACTTCATATTCTAAATTGGAGACTTCGCCTTGTTCGGAGTTCAGAATTGACTGTACATATTGCATACGGTATTTGGTTAAATCAGTTTGGCATATATAGTCCTGAGCACCAGATTCAGGAAAATCCTGAGCAATTTCTTCTGTAATGACTTTACGCACGGTTCCCATTGGAATCATATTTTTCAGTGGGAAACTTTTTTTGCACACCAAACAAGTACGGCATTCTACTTTCCCGTTCATTCTTGCCTTGCCCAATTGAATTTTATGTTCTTTTGAGCATACTGTTTTGCCTAAATTTAATGCAAGCAGCTTGTGCTTTTACACCCAATATTTTTTATGATTTAAGCTTATTTTAGATAGTGCAATGCAATGTAGGGGGTTAAATTCAAAAGTAAAATACCAATTTTATAGACAGCCATTCCACCATAATGAATAGCGTCAAACTGCTGATCGCTCAACTTAAACCACTGCCCATGCAGGCGTTTCATCCAATCTTTAGCAAAGACAAATACCACAAACCAAATGATTAAAATCAGATAGTTAATCACTAAGCTATACAGCAAGAAATCGCTTAAATGACTCAAGTTCATGGCAAATCTCCTAAGCGTATTTTTATCCTTAGTTTATGCCCTTTTCGAGCAATTGAATATTGCTTTTAAATTTCCGCTTAGATTTGGACTATTTTTAAGAGAGATGCCTGACGATCTTTGAGCTTGTGCTGATTTCACTGGTGTGGTTTGTTTTGTGCGGATTAAAGGAGTAATTATTGTTTTTTATTTTGGCTTAAATTTTTGGGGTGGTATAAGAGAAAACAATGTTGTTTACTTCAACTATCATCACTTTGTAAGTCATGATCTTATAGCCTATAAACTTCTGGTTTATAGCGTCCTAAGCTGAATCGAGACCTTTTGGGTGAGTACTGTACGCGTGTTTTGCACCACTGACAGCATGCTACTCTTTTCAATCTCTATCACACCCTTGAGATATACTTTAACCAAAGAGGATCGGGATTAATTTCCTAAGTTTTTCTAATTTTCTACAAATTCAGCAAATTTTTTCAGCCATTTTAGGTTTAGCAGGATATTTTATCTTTTCAGCTCATTTCAGCGTTTTTTATCTGCAGATTTACCCAATTATAAGAAAATTTTCTTTTACAACAGACAAAACGTCCAAACACAGCATCAAATTTAAAAATATATCGACGCTGAACATTCATCCCTTAACTTCATACAAAACTCCGCCCTTTGAGTAGAGATCTAAGCCTATCCATGTTCTGCAGATATTAGGGTTGATCTTTTCAACGTGGTGTTGGTCAATGAGCTAAATAGCTTTGTACCCACTGTGCGCTAAACCACCAACCACTATATGCCGCCATACCACAAAGTAAATTGGCCAAAATTTTATTCATTCGACTGAGGTCTGATGCATATATTTTGAGATTGATCAGATAAGCAATCACAGCATATACCAGTCCAATCGCACCACCAAGGATGATCAGGATCAAAGGCCATGCTGCATAGGCATGTGCCTGTGCTGGATATTTTGTAGAACGGATGGTTTCTGTGGTCATGCTGCATATCCTATAAATAACGCGATTACCTGTTTTAGTTAGCAATTTCTGCGCCATTTTTCTTGGATATACAGCGTTATTTCAAAGTTAATGCATGTTGAATTTCTAGCTTTGACTACAGCATTTATCGCAACCAACAACTTTTTCTGTTGGCCAGCTCATTCGTGCACGCTTATAAGCGAGTTCGAAATTGGCAAAATAACCAATCAATATTTGCTGCTCAAACTGCGGCATGTCTACACATCCTTGCGTACCATTGTGAATTAAATGCGAGCCATTCGTTAAGGCATTTTCATCGACTATAAATTTAATCATCTACCATTCCCCTCATTATTTTTTATAAAATTCAAAGATTAATAAATCCATATAAAAATTATGTGATTTATAATCACATACTAAAATTATGCCCTTATTGTTCAAAAATCAATCGGTATTTAAAGATTTTTTTAGCAGTCTCGTGGATAACTTAAACGCAGAATGATGTGCTCTTTTAGGACAGATAGTGAAATTGCTCGATAGTATTTTTTTCGCTTAAGCCGAGTGCTTTGAATGTTGAGTAAAGGTATTTTTCACTCGAACTAACATCAACAAATACGGCGTCCAAATCAGACAAACCATAGTACTCGTCGCTAACTGCATGATGGTCTCTGTATCAAATGCATTTTTATCAGTGAATAGCACACTCAAAATGGCACTATCACATAACTGTACCAATAAAAAACTTGCCATAAACGCAATATAGAATGTTGGAAAGTAAAGATGCTTACTAAAAAATAAGTAGACAGCACAAACTGAAAGTAAGAAAAATACAATATTTAAGATGCTTTCTATATAGAGTAAATACATCAGAGTTGGATAATAAAGTTCCGATTTTTGATCACTTATTTGACTTAACGCCTCATTTTGAAAAAGTTGATATAGGCTATAAATATCAAATGAAAGCAATAGTAGTGATAGGACAATTTTTATCCCCAACACAATAAGCCACCCGCCCAAACCTTTTAAATTCCTCTGATTGTTCATTTTTTTGTATCACTTCTTATAATTTTTATAATCTTTATCAAACTTTGCTAATACTCAGTTTCTGATTTTTAATTTTATATTTATTAAACAAAACGCAGATCACTCACTCTAAAAGATGGATTCATTTTAGAGTGGAATATTGAGTGGTTTATAAAGGGGTATCGACCTGTACAGTTCGTTTTTGGCGAATGCGGCGAACTAACCAGATCACGATTGCAATCACTAAGATCACCACGAAAAATGGGACTAAAAAGGCCAATACTGACAAGACCGCAGCACCAATCCATTCCCCTGTAGATAAGATGGGGTTTGCAACGCCACCTGTGGTTGCGGTAGATACGCCACGCGCAGCGACGGTACTCATTTGGACTGCTGTTGCTGTACCACCACCGACGATAATTGCTGCCGCCCAACTGGCAAACTGTGACATTTCACCTGAACTTACTGCCATTGTGGCAATCGTCCCTGCAATCATGGCTGCAGGTGTTGAAATGGTGTCGAGGGCATTGTCTACCCAAGGGATATAATACGCGGCGATTTCACAAACCGTCGCAATTGCTAAGCCGATACATACTGCAGGCATAGACAACCATTCGAATCCTTTCATTGGTTCGAATAGTCCTAAAATGGAAGCAACACTCATCACCAATAAAGGTACAAAGACACGGAAGCCACAGGCAGCACTTAAGCCAATACCGATACACAGTCCTAATATTGTTTCCATGGGCTTCTCCGAACGGTTAAACGTACAATTTGTTTTTATATATGCTGTGTTATACGTTAGCAAAAAGCCCTATCGAGTGATAGGGCTTTTCTTTCTAAACAGCGGATAACTGTTAGTGTTTTGCAGCTTAGGCATTCTTATTGTTAAATTGATTGCCTTGGCATTTGGTACACGGTGGTAAACGATCAGTACCAATTTCTAAGTAGACGCGGTGTCCGCATTGAACACAAAAATAGAAGCCTGTTCCGGGTTTTTGACCAGCAGTAACCATTTTTGTTCTCCATGTGTTTTTAGAAATGGTAGATTCAGTATAACCCTCTTGTGATGAATGTCTATTGGTCATTTCGACAATTGATAGTGGCATTTAGGCAAAGCATAATTTCGCTTGGAAATTTTGGTGGGTTTACAGAGATTTGCTGAGCCAGTTCTCTACTTGCAGTTCGTCTACACGCAGAAATTCTTTTTCATTGTTTGTGACCATGACCCAATTATTTGATCGTGCATGCGCAGCTAGCCATAAATCGTTATTGCCAATCATTTGCCCCTGAAGCGCTAACTGTTTTCGAATTTGAGCATAGTGTACGGCGGTGTGTTCATCTAACTCTATAACAGGAATGATTGAAATTAATTCATCAATCACTTTGAAAGCTTTGTCTTTCCATTGGCTTTTTTCCGCACCAAAGCGAAGTTCACCCAAAGTAATCACTGAAATAAAAATATTGCCGTCAGGTAAATGTTTTTCAAAATGCTGACGGACAATTTCGGGTTGATGCTTGGTGATATAAATACAAATATTGGTATCTAATAAATATTGTGTTGGCATTAGAACTCTTCTCGTTCTTGCGGTGGTTCATCCACTCTTGTTTCTGCATAAAAGTCGTCTGGCATTTGCGCCAAAACTTTAAATAGTTGATCTGCTGTGACTGGTTTTTCTCGCAATATGACTTCGTCACCTCGACGGAAGATTTCTACTTCTTTGCCTTCAAAACGAAATTCTTTGGGTAAACGAATAGCTTGACTACGACCTGTCATAAAAACTTTTGCTGTAGTCATGAAGCGACTCCATAAGTTTTGATATATATCTTATGATAGGTATTTTTTGAGTGTTTTTCAATCAAATCATTATCCGTATTTAATACTTATTTTTAGAAATAAAATCTATAAGAAGAAGAAAAAAGTAACTGATCTAATATAGAATCAGCTGGACTATTTTCGATCTAACTTATTAAAAAGAGAAAGCTTTTGCTATGACTTTATGACAGTTGGGCCAAAAATTAAGCTTAACTTTCAGTATTTTCACACTCAATAATTTCTTCCAAATTAAAAATTTTTTGAATTCCATCATTATCAGATTCAAAAAAAGCTATATTGACTCCTCCTGAATGTTTGACACTTGGATACATAATTCCTTGTAATTTTGGTTCAAATACATATCTAAAATATTCTGAAACGACCTGTGTAGGCACATAGTCAATATGCTCTTTTCCATCTTTAGCAACCGGTTTCAATAAATCCTCAACAAACTCATAGAGAAATAAAATTTCCTCTCTAACACTATGCTGTGGTATATCAAAAATACTAGGAACTGGGGGTAACCCTGTTAAATCTAGAACTTGAATATTATTTAATAATTTTAATTTAGCCAATGACCAATATTTCTGATCATCAATCACTTCAAGTTTTGCTGTCTCTGACATAAATGCGATATAAAAATAAGGAATACCTGCTGGATTCATACGCCCAGCACCAGCCAATCTTTTTGGTGCAACTCCTATTTCTTCAAACTCAGTAAATTCTTGACCTTTCTTATGCGCCCTAACTCTATAAAAATTTGAATATTTTGGAATTTCTCTAATCAAGCCCAATCTATTAGATAAATCCCCCAATCGATCTAACATAGAAGTTAAAGGAACCGAATAAAAATCATCATATCCTGAAGATTTCTGAGTTAAAAATAGATAGCGTGTTTTATATAAAATTTGTTCTTTAAAACCTTGCCACCCATAACTCAAAACAGCACTCTCAGGAACTCCAACCCAATCATTTTGGACATGTTGAACTAAATATAAATTGGGATCGGCAGATTCACATAAGTCTTCTATAAACTGATCATTCCATCCAGGATCAAAGTCATTAATTACATCTTGTATAAAAACTTGTTCTATTAACCATTCACCTTCAACATAAGGCATCCCCGTATCTTGCGCATCTTTATAAGAGAGAAATATTCGATCATATATTTTTTGAGCTACAAGTTTGTATTCACATGCAATATTCTTATTTCCAATACTCAAGCAATATGAGCATTTTTTTTGAGTCGCATTTGATTTAATTATTTCAGCCAAATAATCATCAGCTATACAATTGAAACATATGCTTTTCTCAATAAAACTTAATGAATATGCAGTGATCTCATCCATACGATCATTAAACCCCATCATCCCCTCCAATATAAAAAAAGAGCCCACACAATATGGGCTCTTTGATATAGAAATCAATTAATTATCAGTTCAAGCTACCTTCCAAGAAATCCTGTGCAAAGCGCTGCAATACACCACCAGCCTCATACACATGTACTTCTTCTTCAGTATCCAAACGGCACGTCACAGGCACTTTAATGATTTCATTTTTGCCGTCTGCTGTTGAACGCTCAACCACCAAAGTCAGGTCAGAACGCGGTGCAATATTACCAATCACGCTATAAAGCTCAGTACCATCCAGCTTCAAAGTTTTACGGTCAGTCCCTGCTTTAAACTCAAGCGGTAACACCCCCATACCCACCAAGTTAGTACGGTGAATACGCTCAAAACCTTCTGCCACGATCACTTCTACACCTGCAAGGCGCACACCTTTGGCAGCCCAGTCTCGGCTCGAACCTTGACCGTAGTCTTTACCTGCAATGATGATGAGCGGCTGCTTACGATTCATATAAGTTTCAATCGCTTCCCACATACGCATCACTTCGCCTTCAGGCTCTACACGCGCTTTTGAACCCTGCTTGATGGTGCCGTCAGAACGCACCACCATTTCATTGAACAGTTTAGGATTCGCTAAAGTCGCACGCTGTGCAGTCAAGTGGTCGCCACGGTGCGTTGCATAGGAGTTAAAGTCTTCCTCAGGCACGCCCATTTTGTGCAGGTATTCACCCGCAGCAGAATCCATGATAATCGCATTCGATGGCGATAAATGGTCGGTGGTGATGTTATCCGGCAAGATCGCCAAGGGACGCATGTTAGTCAAGGTACGCGGTGCAGCCAAAGCTCCTTCCCAATACGGCGGACGGCGGATATAGGTACTTTGCGGACGCCAGTCATAAAGTGGACTTGCCGCTTTTTCACGCTCACCCAGATCAAACATTGGGATATACACTTTCTTAAACTGTTCAGGTTTAACCGCTTCTTTCACCAATGCATCAATTTCAGCATCAGACGGCCAAATGTCTTTCAGGTAAATTGGATTACCGTCTTTGTCATTACCCAGTGAATCGGTTTCGATATCAAAACGAATCGTCCCTGCAATGGCATACGCCACAACGAGTGGAGGCGAAGCCAAGAACGCTTGTTTTGCATAAGGATGGATACGACCATCGAAGTTACGGTTACCTGAAAGTACCGCAGTTGCGTACAAATCACGATCAATAATTTCTTGTTGGATTTTTGGATCTAAAGCACCTGACATACCATTACACGTGGTACATGCATAGGCTACGATACCAAAGCCCAGTTTTTCTAAATCACCGAGTACACCTGCTTCTTCTAGGTATAAAGCGGCTGCTTTAGAACCCGGTGCAAATGATGATTTCACCCAAGGTTTACGCACTAAACCCAATTCATTTGCTTTACGTGCCAACAAACCTGCTGCAACGGTATTACGTGGGTTAGAGGTATTGGTACAAGAGGTAATGGCAGCAATAATCACCGCGCCATCTGGCATTAAACCTTCTGCTTCTTGCGCACGTGCTGCTTCTAAGTTTCCTGCAATGCCTTTCGCTTTTAAGTCAGCCGTCGATACACGCGCATGCGGGTTCGATGGACCTGCAATATTACGAGTGACTTGTGATAAATCAAAACGTAGTACACGCGGGTATTCTGCCCCTGTCATATCCGACGCCCAAAGACCAATTTCTTTGGCATAGGTTTCAACCAATTTCACTTGATCCGCTTCACGGCCTGTCAATGTCAGGTAATCAATGGTGTTTTGGTCGATGTAGAACATCGCAGCCGTTGCGCCATATTCAGGGGTCATGTTCGAAATCGTTGCACGGTCACCTACAGACATGCTGTCTGCACCTTCACCGAAGAACTCTAAATAAGCACCAACCACACGTTCTTTACGCAAGAATTCTGTAAGCGCTAACACGATATCAGTTGCGGTGATGCCTGCTTTACGCTGACCGACAAGCTCTACACCAATGATGTCTGGCAGACGCATCCAAGATGCTCTGCCAAGCATCACATTTTCAGCTTCGAGTCCTCCGACACCAACAGAAATTACACCCAATGCATCAGTATGCGGCGTATGTGAGTCTGTACCCACGCAAGTATCAGGGAAAGCTAAAGCATCACGGTTTTGAATTACTGGAGACATTTTCTCCAAGTTGATTTGATGCATGATACCGTTGCCCGCAGGGATCACATCGACATTTTCAAAGGCTGTTTTGGTCCATTCAATGAAGTGGAAACGGTCTTCATTACGGCGGTCTTCAATCGCACGGTTTTTCTCAAAAGCGTCTGGGTCAAAACCGCCAAACTCTACAGCTAGAGAATGGTCAACAATCAACTGTGTTGGAACAACAGGATTAACTTTTGACGGGTCGCCACCTTGATCTGCAATCGCATCACGCAAGCCTGCAAGGTCAACCAATGCGGTTTGACCGAGGATGTCATGGCACACCACACGTGCAGGGTACCAAGGGAAATCGTGGTCTTGTTTGCGGTTAATCAGCTCTTTTAAAGATTGTTCTAAGATTGCAGGGTCGCATTTACGAACCAACTGCTCTGCAAGGACTTTAGATGTATATGGGAGTTTTGCGTATGCGCCTGGCTGAATATCTTCTACGGCTTGGCGTACATCGAAGTATTCTAGCTGGGTGCCTTGCAGCGGTTTACGGTAGTTGTTGTTCATAGCGTTCCTGCCCTCGGTCTTTCATTTTTTTGCGTTGTCTTTTTCATAGACAATTCATCTTTGTTCGATAGGCATACTACACTGCCGAAAACCCATTTCCCAAATCTCATATATTTCATAGGGTTAAATATAAAAACAGGGGTTTTTGAAATATTTAGTTACACTAACTTTGGAATATTGGCTCTAAATATGATTTTTTTTGAAAAATAGCTGCAAATCCGCCTCATTCTTTAGTCTAAGGAAAATTGCACTGCATAATATTTAATCTAAATATCAACCAAATTGATTAAAAATCAGTCTTATCAATTTTAGTATTTAATAATCAAGGCATTAAATTATTTTATTAGCTCATTGCGCCTCAAAGTCATAATGTGAATCAAAACACGGTTTTATTATTTATTTTATCTTAATTCTCAATTTATCCCTATTTGCAGGGATAGCGTCGAATCACCCCACTCTCAGATAATAAAAGCACGACATACAAGCAAAGTAATTCACTGTATTCGCCAAAATAATCACAATATTTACAAAACCTTAGCTAAATAAATCTGCGATTACTGTTCTACCGTCATTATGCTTTGGGGGAAAGATCATGACAAAATTTAAAACCATCATTGGGGCTGGCTGCCTCTTAAGCTGTCTCAGCTTCATTGCCTGTGGCGACAACGACCAATCGACAACAGATTCGACGATTCAAGAAGAGGAAGTAGACTCACCGACTGTCATCTCGAATCCACCACGTTTGAAAGCCAATGCACAAGGTGAGCATGAACTGCTGATTGCCTATAAACGCCAAGCCTTATACGACCCTGAAACGGGTGAAAATGACCTATTACAGGTCAGAGGCTATCTGACTAAACCTGAACTCTGGAACTCGAAAAATAGCGATGGCAGTGTTTCGGATGTGTTGGTTGGCCCACAAATTCGTGCGAAACAAGGTGACAATTTAAAAATTCATCTGGTCAATCACCTCCCTGTTGAATCGACGGAGACCTGTCCAAGTCCAGTGACCAATATTAACCAAGGGAACTGTTTTAACACCACAAATTTACATACACATGGTCTTTGGGTTAGCCCGCAAGGAAATAGTGACAACGTATTTTTGAGCTTAAAACCTCAGCAAGATTTTCATTACGAATTTAAGATCGAACCGAATCATCCTGCGGGAACATTTTGGTATCACTCTCATGTGCATGGTTCAACCGCGATTCAGGTCTCAAGCGGCATGGCTGGCCCTTTGATTATTGAGGGAGAGCGAAAACCCGTCATTCGACAGGGGCAAATTCAGCAGACTGGAGATTTGGACATCTTATGGAAAAATCAAAAAACCCAGCAGTATGACCATGAAAAAATCATGCTGTTCCAGCAGATTCAATACAATGAAGATTGCGACAGCAATTTAAGCCAAGTGAATGGTACACCCTGCATCTATAGCTTAGAAGATTATTCAAAACTCGATATACCCACCTCATGGGCGGATGAAAATCGTTTTACCAGTATCAATGGCAAAATGTTTGGTGAAATTAAGGTGGATCAGAACCAATACCACCGCTGGCGCATGATTCACGGCGGTATCCGTGACACCATTGGTTTGACCATCAAAGAACTACCTGATTCTGCGCTCTTTACCGCAGAGCAAACCCTGAGTGAATGTCAAAAATATCAAAGTAAGTCGATGTCTTCACAGTTTAAAACGCTGAAAACATTACCGTTGTATACCCTTGCACAAGACGGCTTGACCATGGGAAAAATCCAAAAGCAAGGGATTGAAATTTTTCAGCCGGGTTATCGCTTTGATGCCATGCTCTCTTTCCCGACCACCAATAAATACTGTGTATACGATGCCAAGCTCAATCTGGAAGATGAAATTAATGCGCCTGAATCAAGTCCATTACTTCGTCGCGCACCAGAAGAAAAACTCAATACACAGCTCCTCGGTTGGGTCAATGTGCAAGCAACTCAACTACCGCAGCAAACGCCGTTTAACTTCTTAAAAATTCAGGCCACCCAACTAAAACTGGCACCAGAAGTGATTGCACAGCTCGAACAGGGTGATTTATCAGCCTTTATCTCTCATGCGAGTTTAATGACTGCTGAAGTCGATGAAATGCTCAAAACGATGGCGAAGCAAATCACCAACTTTGACATTCTGTTCAATGCAGATGGCAGCTTTAAATTTGGTATTCGTCATGCCGAAGAAGGTACCTTGATCAGCTTTGGCGATGCCTACCACGATGAAGACCATACCCACCATAGCTATGTCCGCAAGCTTCCAATCGGGCAAACCCAAGAGTGGGAGTTGAGCAGTAATGTTGCAAGTCATCCCTTCCATATTCATGTCAATCCATTCCAAGTCGTGAAAATATTGAATGAAAATGGTGTCGATGTCAGTGCGATCGGCAGCTCAGATAAAGATGGTGCAGGAAATATTGACTCGCAATATCATGGAATGAAAGGCGTTTGGAAAGATACGCTCTTCGTCAAACAGGGCTATAAAATCTTTGTGCGCAGCAAGTACGAAAAATTTGAAGGCGACTTCGTGCTGCACTGCCATATTTTAGACCATGAAGATCAAGGCATGATGGAAACCGTGCGTATTTGTGGCGACCAATATGATTGTAATAGTGAACCGCCTTCGCATCATTCCACTATGGATATGACTGCAAGCGATATGCCTACACACAATCACTAAGACAGATCTCTGCTGTACAAAAGCCCATATCAATATGGGCTTTTTGTTTGCCTAACACTGCGGCTTGCTGCAAAATAACATGATTAATGATATCTAAAATTTATACTGAGGCTGGTCATGACAACGTCTATGGCATTCACATCTTTTTCTCTCAACGGTGTCGATGCACAAAAATTTCTACAAGGGCAAGTGACTTTGCATGTTGAACGCCTTGAAGAAAATGCAACACGTTATACTGCAATCTGCGACCTCAAAGGCCGTATTCATTTTGGTTTATGGCTCACCAAACACAGTGCTGAAAGTTTTTCTATTGTCACTACAGCAGATCAAGCCGAAGAATTTGCCAAACATATTAAAAAATTTGGTGCATTTTCTAAGATGAAACTTGAAGAAACTGGTGCAGTTTTTCCAAGTTTAGTCGGTGATAAAACGACATTTACTTCGGAACCGACGGATGTTGCAGCATGGGAAATTCAAGCGATTCAAGCGGGTCAGGCCTATATTGACCAAGCGATTGAACATGTGTTCCAACCGCAAGAGTTACGTCTACATCAGCGTGAAGGCGTCCACTATGACAAAGGTTGTTATTTGGGTCAGGAAGTGATTGCACGTTTATGGTTTAAAGCCAAACCAAAAGCTTGGTTGCATGCAATTCAAGGCACAGGTACTGCTCCTGCACAAGGCGAACAGCTGAATAAAGGCGTACAAGTCGTCAATAGCGCGGCTGTAGAAAATGGTTATGTAGCTTTAGTTGTGGCACGCCCAGAAGCTTTAGAAGAGTTAGATGTGACAGTTTTAGCCTTGCCTGAAGCATTGAATGGTGATGTGGCGCGTCCTGCTTAAGCATCTTAATTTTTAAATAAGAGCCAAATTACAAAAGCTGTTTGGCTCTTATTCTGATTACTATTTAAAATTACAACAAACTATAAAGATTTATAAAAATGCTCATCCCTTTCCCATTTCGCTTTTTCTTATTGAATTGCCTCATTCTCTTCAGTTGTTTTATATCGCCAAATATTTATGCCGAGATAAATTCAGCGGTATTGGAAGAGCTAAAAAATAGCAATGTGGTCGATCAAACCAACTCGCTTTCCCGCGATAAAATTGCCCAGTTAAAAAAGCAAAACGAGCAGCTTTATCAGCAAAAGCATGTCGACTTGGCTTTGTTGCACAAACCTATCTGTAAAGGCTTTTTCAGCGATATAATTTTCAAATGAAGAAGCCTACACACAAAATCTATCGCACAACCAATTGGCCCGCATATAACCGAGCACTCATGAGTCGC
>NZ_VOYN01000013.1:0-73608 GCF_013420275.1 Acinetobacter sp. YH01020 | reverse complement strand
AGGCTGTTTTGGAAGCAGGAATATCAACACAAAAGCATTGAATAATTTTTTTAATCTTGTAGTGACTTAATTTACTGTTTTCTATCATGATTCTAGACTAACATAATCATTTTGCTAGTCTAGAGCCATTTATTTTATTGATTATTTTAAGCCATTTTTTAAAATTTGACTGAATAATTGGGTATGTGATTTTAAATCCAGCTGTTTAAGCAAATCACGTAGTACAACCGGAGAGGCTAAATGCCATAAAATAAGTTGCTTCTGTTGTTGCAAAAAATCCAGTTGCTGCTGAATATCTGCATCTGATATACTCTCGGGTTCCATAACAATCAAATTTTGTTCAGCCATAATCACCTCAGCGACCATGGAAGTTGAATCAGGGCTTGCCAAAACCCAGTCTGCGGCTTTAATAAAGTCTTTTACATCACAGCTCTGCCCTTGTGCGACCCATACAAATTGATCATTCTTATGGATAATGTTTGCTTGCTGCAATACTTGTTCCAAAGATTTTTCAAAGACGATTGGAGTACGCCGGGAGGAGCTCAATAAAATTCTTGCCTGTGGATATTGTGCGCGAATTTCCAATAAAGCCTGTCCCCATTTTTCCACCGATCCTATTTTTACAGTTTTTGTATCTGCCCCCAGTAAAACAGTAATTACCTGTTCATTTTCCTCAATCCCCAGGTGCTGACGTGACTGAGTTTGTGTTAATGGCAATGCTGTCATTTTGTTGGGCGCAATCGGATAATAAACATAATGAGGAAATTGTTTTTGTTCTTTATGAATAGTAAATACAACATCAAACAATCGTGCTGGGATCCCATGTAAAGAACTTGCAACAATATTTTGAGTTTTATTCTGTTCACAGAAATACTGTTTCAATAAAGCATTTACCACAAGCGTGTTTCCACCCGATGAAACAATATAACGTATCGTTCGATTATGAAGCCGAGACCATTCTTCCTGAGTTATAAAGTATTTGAGCCAAGCAGTATTACAGGAAAATTTGAGTAAAAATCTTAAATAACGGTAAAGCCATTTATCAGGAAGTTTAATTGTAATCCATTTTACTTCGAATTCATTGGATGCATTAAGCAACTGTACCAAACCCTGCGTCTGTGTTTCATGACCCGCTTTACCATCAGAGATCGCCAATATGAATGGCTTCACTTCATTCATCAAGTACTGATCCATAAACTTTTTCAATATTATCAATCATACCATCCAGTACCAATTGCTCTTTAGCAAATTCAAATACAGGCTGGTGATCCATTTGAATTTGTCCAAAATCATTCAAAGCTTTCTGTATTAACAAATGCAATGCCGGGACGTCATTTTCAGGACATAAATATTGCTGCGGTAAAATAACAGCCATTGCTCCAACTGCAGTTGAAATCATGGGTGTTTCACACAATAACGCTTCCACCATGGTATAAGGACAACCTTCATAATGAGAAGACATAACATAAAGCGAAGCCTGTTGCATTAAGCTGGTGATATCCGTTCGATAACCTAATAATTTAACAGTATCATTCAAATGATTATCACTGATGAGCCGTTCCAGTTTTTCCTGCTCAAAACCTTCTCCAGCAATCCATAATTCAGCATTTTCGATACCTTTCCACGCCTGAATTAAAATATCAAAACCTTTAACAGGCACCAATCGTCCCACAGCCAAAACAATCGGCTGTGCAGGTTTTTTGATCGTAGGATTTAAAATAGGCGGAACAATCCCATTCAGGACAACACATTTATTTGGATGATTTAATACTTCTGCTGCATTTGGGCTAACGGCAATCACCGCATCAAAATTCTTAAACATTTTTGTGTTTTTCTTACGGCTATGCAGCGTTGCAACACTTTTTTGTTTAAGGAATGGCAACAATCCCCCAACCATGACAGCTGCCTTGTTACCATGCACATGAACGATATCGGGATTTAATGTTTTTAAGGCTTGATATAGTTGATATAAAACCCACAGATTACGGCGACTTTTGCTCAGATCAACTGCAATAAAATTAAGCGGCACCAAACGTGCTCGGTATTTTTCATGCGCAATTACTGTAACAACATGTCCATGTTGAGTTAAGCCCTGTGCCAATTCAACTACATGTTTTTCTAAACCACCCTCTTCATCACCGGCCATGACCAAACAAATATGCATGATTCTTCTCTCTGTTATAATCCACGCTGACCAAGTTTCAAACGGCATTTCACTGCCAACATCGAATCTTTACCACTAATTTTGATCCGTTGTAATTGCATAAAGTCAGGACTGAGACCATCAATCCCCTCTTTGGTGGTCACAGCATTACTATAACCTGCTTCCTTTGCCAGACATACATCACGATTCGAATAAATACCAAAAGGATAAGCAAAACTACTCACAGACGTACCAATTAATTGCTCTAATTGTTTTTTAGATTCTGTAAGTTCAAACACGCATCCTGCATCATCTAATTTATCCAAATTGGCATGCGTCAAAGTATGCGAACCAATTTCAACAAGACCACTATGTGCCAAATACTGAACTTGCTCATCATTCAGTTTAGGTTCTCGCGCTAACTCACCGCTATTGTGATGAGCTTTTTTATAGGTTGACCAGTCTCGGTCATGACGATCCACCACTACATAGATCGTCGCTTTAGCTTGATATTTTTCTAAGATTGGATAAGCATTTTCCAAATTATCCAGATAACCGTCATCAAATGTGATGGCAACAGTTTTTTCCGGATGCTGTCCCCAGTTTTGTTGCAACTCATGCATCGTCACAAAATGAAAACCCTCGGCTTTCATCCAAGCCACTTGCTTTTCAAACTCTTCAGGTTTCACCCTCAACTTATTAAATTTTGCACCATCAATGTGTTCGCGTACCATGTGATACATTAAGACGCGCGGTCTTTTCCAATCTACCGCTGGTTTCCACCATGCATATTTAAGACTAAATGCAATCATCAAAACCAACAGAAAAATGAATATATAAATCACGGTTACGACCAGTTATTTTGTCAAAAGATATGTTGCCACACGATCCGCTTCTTTAAAAGCGCTAGGTTCAGCCAATTGCAAAATTGAACTTGATAAAGAAACCAGGCCCTTTTGCAAAATCAAATCTATTGAACCTGTAATCCGATCTTCCTTCAACCGATCCACTTCAATCACCCCGACTTTACAACCCGCGGTGAGAGCCTCGTAAATCATTGAAACACTATCTTCAGTCACCCAAACTGCTTCAGCTTTTTGCATTTCTTCAAAAATCCAACCTTGCGGCGTATCCTCAACAGGGAAAATCTGCAATTTTTCAATATTTTTCAACTGCGTTAGTTCTGCTAAAAATGCTTTTGGTGTGCGCCGTGAAGTGGTCAAAATGATTGCTGAATTTGGATTCTGCTCGACTATCTGCTCAATCGCTTGGAGCACTTTAGCCGCATTCCACTGATGGCGTTTTGAAGAGCCACCCAAAGCGATCAGGATTCGACCGTGCTGATGCCGCTCCTCATTCACAATAGGATTTAACGCACCTTGTGTGGTTAGTACTTTATTAGATGCCTGAATACCATCGTGCTGTGGAATTACCGCATAATCAAACCATGCAAACGGCAAGCTTGGTTTCATTAAAATAATGGTTTTGGCTTTGTTATACACCTTGCCCAACAGCCATACTCGAAAATGTGTGTGGCTACCGACGCCAAAAATATAGGTTGGCTCGTGTTCTACGGCATGAAGCTGATGGCTAAATAGCGCAGAAATAAGTGTCACTATAGGCAAATCATAAATTGAAATTTCTTGAAATGTGACTACTTCCTGAGATTGGCGCTGCATGGCTTTAAATAAACCCAAAGCTTGTGAGCGATGTCCTGCTTTACCATCACTGACATAAACAATATGCATAGTCACGTTCCAAAAATTCAATATCTTCAAGCCAATAAAAAAGGCGAAACTTAGTTTCGCCTTTTCATCTTAACCGATCAGCTTATTTTACGTAAGTTAACCAGTGCGCATATTTAGGGTCTTTACCCTGAACCGCATTAAAGAATGCAGTTTGGATTTGCTCAGTGATTGGACCACGACAACCTTCACCAATTTGACGGTCATCATATTCACGGATTGGCGTCACTTCAGCAGCCGTACCTGTGAAGAATGCTTCATCAGCAATATAGAATTCGTCACGTGTAATACGACGTTCAACCACTTCAAAACCAAGGTCTTTCGCAATCGTAATAATGGTTTGACGGGTAATACCATCAAGTGCACCACCCGCGATGTCAGGAGTATGAATCACGCCATCACGAACTAAGAATACGTTTTCGCCTGAACCTTGACATACATAACCTTGTGGGTCGAGTAACATTGCTTCGTCATAGCCAGCATGTGCCACTTCTTGGTGTGCAAGAATTGACAAAGTATAGTTACCAGATGCTTTTGCTTTACACATGGTCACGTTTGGATGATGGTGCGTAAATGAAGACGTTTTAACACGAATACCCTTCGCCATCGCTTCATCACCAAGGTAAGCACCCCAGCTCCATGCAGCAACAACAGCATGAATTGTATTGTCAGTTGCTGCAATACCTAATTTTTCTGAACCAATAAAAATAATTGGACGTAGGTAGCAAGAAGCCAATTTGTTTTCACGAACCACATCAATTTGAGCTTGTTCTAATGCTGCATGATCAAATGGGACTTTCATTTGATAAATTTTTGCAGAATTTAATAAACGCTTAGTGTGTTCTTGTAAACGGAAAATAGCCGTTCCATTCGGAGTTTCATAAGCACGGACGCCTTCAAACACACCCATGCTGTAATGCAATGTATGTGTTAATACGTGAGTTTTCGCCTCACGCCAATCAACCAATTGTCCATCTTGCCAAATAAAACCATCACGATCAGCCAAGTTCATGGCACACACTCCAAATTTTTATACACAGTCATTTTTATCCAATGCAAACGTTGCAGTTGGATCAATTAATCTTTGCCATAGCTTGCAAACGACCACTCGGGTATCGTGCCAATCGTCAGCTGAAACTTGCATGGATTGATTCGCAAGTGCTAAACGGTGGCTCTCGGCTCGTTCACGGAGATAAGCTTGAATCAATGCTGTCGCATCGGCGCTGGATAAGCAATCCGTTCTTGCGGCATCCTCAAGGATTCGTACGTTGTCAGAGTAATGGGCGAGATCGGGATTCGACCCACTCCATGCTAATACTGCATACTGTGCCATAAATTCGATGTCAACGATACCACCTGCATCTTGTTTTAAATGAAAAATTCCATCTTTTTGCTGCTCTTTAGAAGAACCTAGATGGTCTTTCATTTTTTGGCGCATTTTTAGCACTTCTGCACGAACATTGTTCTCATCTCGTGGCTGAGTCAAAATATTGCAGCGCAAGTTTTCAATTTCAATCCGTAAACTGTGCTCACCTGCAATCGTTCTGGCACGTACTAAAGCTTGATGCTCCCAGACCCAAGCATTTTTATGTTGATATTGCTCAAAGGCTTTTAAGCTGGTCACCAATAACCCCGCCTCTCCCGAAGGTCGTAAACGTGTATCCACCTCATACACTCGACCATCTAGGGTTTGCGTAGTCATTAAGGACATAAATTTTTGTGCCACCCGCATAGCAAATTCAAAGCCACTAATTGGTTTCTGTCCATCCGTATCGGCTTGTTCGTCCATATAGTGAATAAACACCAAATCCAAGTCCGAACCATAACCCAACTCGATGCCACCCACCTTGCCATAGCCAATCACCGCAAAAGCCGTGTGATCAATCGAACAACGCTGCCCTTCTGCATCGATTGGATAGCCATGTTTTTTGGCAACAATTTGATATGCCAAATGCAAGGTTGCATTCACCGACACTTCAGCAATATCGGTCAATGCATCCGACACTTTCATCAACGGACTTTCTGCCAAAACATCACTAGCAGCTACTGCTAAGACATTGGATTTTTTAAATAATCGAAGAACACGCATTTGGTCTTCGACTTGATCAATTTCAATTCGAAGCAGTTGTTGACGTAGAGAGTCTTCTAAATCTTTACGCTTTGGCAGCTCAAAATCCATCGACAAAAACTCGTCCAACAGCACGGGATAATGCGTCAATTCTTCGCAGATCCACGGACTCACTGTTGCCATTTTCACTAATCGTTGTAATGCCCCTTTGCTCTCAATCAGCATCACCAAATAGACCGTACGGCGCAGCACCGACTCCACCAAAGGCATGAGACGTAGTAAGGCCACCTGAGGTTTATCTGACTGTAATATCGCCTCAATGAGATGTGGCCAAAAGGTTTTTAAGCGCTGTACAGCTTTGGCAGGTAATTTTTTCAGCGCATGTCCATACCAAAATTCGTGAATTAAATTTTTGGCATCATCATCTAGAACATCGTTCAACTGGGCTTCTAAATGACTAAAACTTTCCAATAACGGATCGGGTTCTTTTTCTTTAATAAGATGTTCAAATTGGTAAATGACTTTGGCACGCTTCTGATTGAGTACATTCAAAAAGTCAACCCAAGATGCAAAACCTAAAGTATCTAAAATACGTTGGCGTGGTTCAGGCTCATGTGGCAACGATTGGGTTTGCTGATCATTGAGCGCTTGTATCGCATGTTCAATGCGACGTAAAAATAAATATGCATCTTCTAGATCAGCAACTGCGGTTTTTTCTAATAATCCAACTTCACCTAAATGATGCAGACTCACTAAACATTGACGGTCTTGCAACTCGAGTTTTGAACCGCCATAGATGAGCTGAAAGACTTGAACAATAAACTCAACTTCACGAATTCCGCCTGCACCGAGTTTAATATCATCTTCGATATTACGACGTAGCACTTCACGTTCGATCATGGCTTTCATGTCACGCATAGCTTCGAAAGCGGTGTAATCGACATATTTGCGGAAGACGAAAGGTCGGGTCATTTCCAGTAACTCTGCGCCTTCTTTACCGCCCGTGACGATACGTGCCTTAATCCAAGCATAGCGCTCCCATTCACGTCCATGCTGGCTTAAATATTTTTCTAATGCCGCATGACTGATTGCCAAGGCAGAACCATCGCCCCATGGGCGTAGACGCATATCTACACGGAAGACAAAACCATCTGCCGTAATATGGTCAAGCAAGTAAATTAATTTTTGTCCCCATAAAATACAGAACTGCTGCACATCAATACATTTTCGACCATTGGTTTCACCCTGTTCATCAAAGGCAAAAATAAGATCAATATCACTTGAAAGATTAAGTTCCTGTGCACCAAGTTTTCCCATGGCAACCACAATTAGGTCTTGAACTTTCCCCTTATAGCCTAGCGGTTCGCCATATTTCGCAATCAACGGATTCAGTGCAAAATCTTTTGCCGCACAGATAGAAGCATCGGCAAAGTCTGAAAGCTCTCGAGTTAAGGTAACGACATCGGTGAGTTGATTGGCATCTTGCCAAATCCAACGAAACATGAGGCGTGCGCGCAGCACACGAATTACACGCATCCAGCTATTTTCATCTTGAATTTCAGCGAGGCTGCTTGCGACAAAATGTTGAATTTGTGCTGTACTGAGCGAGGTTTGAAACTGATCAATTGCATAGTCTTGTTCTAAACTGGCCTGATGGATTCCGAGCACCTGTTCAGCATATTGACTGGCACGTAATGTTTTCTGCAATTGCTCCGCATTCATTTCACAAACCCTAGCGTGATTTTTTTCTAGTTATAACAGTTGATAACGCTTAGGGAAAAGTATTTTTAGGCTTTTATACCAATAGACGGACTTTAAAGTTCGCTTAAGGTCGCATCTTTCTGTGCACTGCTACTCTCGGTACTTAAGGTTTGATGCAGACTCGTCGCCTTTGGCAACCAGACTTTAAATTGTGTGCCTTCACCTTCTTTCGAGTTCACCACAATTTCACCCTGATTTAAGTCCACAAAGCGCTTACAAAGGACTAAACCCAACCCCGTACCACGTTCTCCTGCCGTACCTTTAATACTAACCGTCAGTTTTTGCTGAAATAAATCGTCAATCTGAGCTTGGGTCATGCCCAATCCAGTATCCTGAATGGTGAATAAAATCCGTTCGCCATCTCGTTCGGCAGAAATCGTCACCACACCTCGTCCATCGGTATGAGTAAATTTCAATGCGTTTGACACCAAGTTTTGCATCACTGATGTGATCATATTGATATCTGCATTGACTTTAATGCCTTCAGGCACGGCGTTGATCAGTCGGATATTTTTCTTCACAGCCAAGCTATTTAAGACATCACTCACAATTTTTGCAGACTGATGCAAATCAAAATTAATCGGGTGATAAACAAAGCGACCACCTTCTGCCATAGCCCAGTTTAATAAGCTTTCTAAAAGGTTATACGTCGACTGTGTGGTGTCATATAAATAGTCTGCAATATTTTGCACACTCGAATCATCTAAGGTATTGCGTTCCTGCGCCAAAACTTCAGAAAAACCCAGTAGACCATGAAAAGGCGCTCGTAAATCATGAGCAATAATTTGGAAAAATTTAGTTTTACTAAAATTGAGTGCCGACTGCTGTTCATAGGCTTCTTTTAATTCGGCATTTTCAACGCGGAGTTGAATGATATTGACTAGACTTTGTACAAATTCTTCGACAATCTTTAATTGTTTAGCTTCAAATGCAGTGACTTGATCATCAAACAAAATTACTTTACCAATTGAATCCTGATTATATTTTAAATCGAATGCCACTAAACGCCGATGCCCTAAACCCAGTTCCTGCATATAGTCACAGTAAGCTTGGTAATTTTCAGCATCGTGATCTATACGGGACTGTTCAGCAAAAAACTGATCGAGGCGATCATCATCGGCTTCGGCCAAAAAGGCTTTAAATGTGTGCTCTGAGGCATACCAGATATAAGGCTCATTTTTAAACGTTAGGACAGCGTTATCGACTTGCACGATACTGCGCGCGAACTTTAAAAATTCTGCAATGCGGTTGTCGTCCGTATAGACCCCCATCAATAAAGACAAACGACAGGCGGTCAATAATTCGGTTTGTGTCCCAATATCTAGTAAACGTAAAGCCATCCTGTTGCTCTCCTCAGGGTTTACCTCATCGATAAAAACCAACTGCTACGATCAAGATTAATAGCAAAAATAGCCATAACACTCAATAACAAATTCTAACAAAAAGACCAAGATAATTTACGAATCAGTCATTTAATCGAACTTTCATTCAATTAGAAAATAAAAAAATCTATAAAGAACATCAAATTAAATGCAATACAAAAATTAAAATAATAAAATTAGAAACTTAAATTAGTTTGAATTTTATTGACTGTTTATTTTAAATCGTACTTTTCGCGTTTTATGCAAACTAAAAACACGACTAAAAGAAATATTCACTTACATAAGACCTAAAAAACTGGGCTTAATTTTCTTTAACTGCATCACAAAAGATAGTGATATTCATGACTATTCTATGACCAAATTGCTCATCAAAATGCTTGTTTCAATCAGCTACACTAAATGAATCTATTTTTAAGTTTTTCTATTAGACTAATTTATTAGTATTTATGAGTTGTGAGTATCGTTGCTGCTTTAAACTAGACCTTCTCGCTTTTTCTTTATTAACTGATGTTACGCACGTAAAAGTACTTATGCACTTTTAAAATGATTTTTAAGTCTATTCGACGGAGTCTTACATCTAAGGATTGAATAAAGGGATTAGCCTTCGGCTGGAGGTACTTTTGTTTCGGCAAAATGAGAAGCGAAGCTTCGTAAGGAAACCATCTTGCGGAGCAATGCTCCTCAGCGCAAAACTCGTTCACTACCGTCAAATTATTCAAAGCATCGCAAAAACATTTTTGATTAGAAGTAGTCCTGTCTCAAACACTTGCGGATGACCTTACCGTGTATCGTTCTTTTATTTGAAGCAAATTGCGCTTTGATGGTTACTGCGTAACATCAGTTATTAAACTAAGCTAAAGATTCGATTTATGCTTCTGCTGTACATAAACTCATTCTCCCAAATGACTGAAGCTAAAAAATAACCATGCCTTATTCATCAGATATATAAGTTATCGTATAAACATTCCGAGAGCGCTCAAAGTCAAACGGAGCATTGAACTCACGTCGTTCTTTTATAAAGTCACAGATCCTGACTAATTTTCGAACTTACGCACCAAATCTACACCTAAAAGCTAAGGCTTTCGGTTTGACCTGTCCTACGCTTTGCTTTACAACTAAATTTCGAACGAGCCATAAAGAACAGATCAGCCCCAAGAAAACGATATAAATTTAATTGTTCAATAGCTTTAAGCTATGAATAACAAGCTTTCAATATTCCCCTTCTCGGTTTTGCGCTAAAATTGGGCGTCAAACTGCACTTCTTTTGTATCATTTTTCTACGAAATGACCACATCACAGGATCTTGCGTTGACTGAAAAGCAACGAACCCCGATACTTTCATAGTTTTATTTAAGCAAATCGGTTCATAGAGGCGAGCCACAAGCTCGGACCTCAAAGACACAATCTAAAGCAAGGGGCTATATATGGCTGGTGGAAAGTCAACTATCATCTACACACTGACCGACGAGGCGCCATTATTGGCGACTTACTCTCTGCTGCCGATCATTGAAACCTTTACTAAACCTGCTGGCGTTGAAATCGTTAAACGCGATATCTCAGTTGCAGCACGTGTACTCGCTGAATTTTCAGACTACCTAAGCGAAGAACAAAAGGTGCCAAATAACTTGGCAGAGCTTGGACAATTAACCCAAGATCCAAGCACAAACATTATCAAACTTCCGAACATCAGTGCTTCAGTTGGCCAATTAACTGCTTGCATTAAAGAATTACAGTCTAAAGGTTTTGCAGTTCCGAACTACCCAGAAAACCCAGCGACTGAGGAAGAAAAAGAAATCAAGGCGCGTTATAGCAAATGCCTAGGTTCTGCTGTAAACCCTGTACTTCGTGAAGGTAACTCTGACCGCCGTGCACCTACTGCAGTAAAAAATTACGCGAAGAAACATCCTCACTCTATGAGCGAATGGAAACAGTGGTCACAAACTCACGTTTCTCACATGGACGAAGGTGACTTCTACCACGGCGAAAAGTCTATGACTTTAGACCGCGCTCGCAATGTAAAAATGGAATTGATCACTAAGTCTGGTGAAACTGTTGTTCTTAAGCCAAAAGTTGCGCTTCAAGATGGCGAAATCATCGACTCAATGTTCATGAGCAAAAAAGCACTTTGCGACTTCTATGAAAAAGAATTAGATGATTGTAAAGAAGCTGGCATTTTGTTCTCTCTACATGTAAAAGCGACCATGATGAAGGTGTCTCACCCAATCGTTTTCGGTCACTGTGTGAAGATTTACTACAAAGAAGCATTCGAAAAACACGGCAAATTGTTTGATGAGTTAGGTATTAACATCAACAACGGTATGTCTGGTCTTTACGAAAAAATTGAAACTCTTCCGACTTCTCTTCGTGAAGAAATCATTGCTGACTTACATGCTTGCCAAGAACACCGTCCTGCACTTGCAATGGTTGATTCAGCAAAAGGCATCACTAACTTCCACTCACCTAATGACGTAATTGTAGATGCATCTATGCCTGCAATGATCCGTGGTGGCGGTAAAATGTGGGGTGCTGACGGCAAACAGTACGACTGTAAAGCTGTAATGCCTGAATCTACTTTCGCGCGTATCTACCAAGAAATGATCAATTTCTGTAAATGGAATGGTAACTTTGACCCACGTACTATGGGTACAGTTCCTAACGTTGGTTTGATGGCGCAAAAAGCTGAAGAATACGGCTCACACGACAAAACTTTCGAAATCACTGAAGCGGGTGTTGCAAACATCACTGACCTAGAAACTGGTGAAGTGTTGATGTCACAAAACGTGGAAGAAGGCGATATCTGGCGTATGTGCCAAGTGAAAGACGCTCCAATCCGTGACTGGGTGAAACTTGCTGTGACTCGTGCACGCAACTCAGGCATGCCTGCGATCTTCTGGCTTGACCCGTACCGTCCACACGAAAACGAATTAATCAAGAAAGTTCAAACTTACTTGAAAGAGCACGACACTACTGGTTTAGACATTCAAATCATGTCTCAAGTACGTGCTATGCGTTATACACTTGAACGTGTTGCTCGTGGCCTAGATACAATTTCTGTAACTGGTAACATCCTACGTGATTACCTAACAGACTTGTTCCCAATCATGGAATTGGGTACTTCTGCGAAAATGCTTTCTATCGTGCCTCTAATGGCTGGTGGCGGCATGTACGAAACTGGTGCGGGTGGTTCTGCGCCTAAACACGTACAACAACTTGTAGAAGAAAACCACTTACGTTGGGATTCTTTAGGTGAGTTCTTGGCGCTTGCTGTTTCTCTAGAAGAAATGGGCATCAAAGAAGACAACGCGAAAGCTAAACTTCTTGCAAATACGCTTGATGCTGCGACTGGTAAATTGCTTGACAATGACAAGTCTCCATCACGTCGTACTGGCGAACTTGACAACCGTGGCAGCCACTTCTACCTTGCTAAATACTGGGCTGAAGAACTTGCTGCGCAAGACGAAGATGCAGATCTTAAAGCGAAATTTGCTCCTCTTGCTCAAGCACTTGCTGACAACGAAGAAAAAATCGTTGCAGAACTTGCTGAAGTTCAAGGTAAAGCTGCGGACATCGGTGGTTACTACGCTGTAGATACAGCGAAAGTAAATGCTGTAATGCGTCCAAGCGCAACGTTAAATGCAGCTCTTGAGGCTGCTCAATAAGTTGATGCTGAACTAACGCAAGTTAGGGATGTAAAAAACCAGCGCGAAAGCGCTGGTTTTTTTATACCCTCATTTATATAGTGTTATGACAACTCTTTCATTTAATGCTTAGATCTAAATTTTATGAATGTGATTTATCAAAGGTTAGGATTTTTCATTCAACTACAGCCCTAAAATAAGGAAAACCTAAAATGGCAAATTCATGGGGAATACCAAAGCACATAGAAGATGCGGTCTCGGAGCGAGACCTGTGCTGTGTATATTGCGGCAAAAAGTTTGGCACTGAAAGAGCCAACAAGAAGTCTTGGGAACACATTATCAACGATATAAGAATTACAACCTTAACCAATATTGCATTGTGCTGTGTTGGCTGCAATGCATCTAAAGGCAATAAAGACTTAACAACTTGGTTCCACTCTGAGAATGCTCGAAAAAGAGGTGTCAACACTGAGACAATTGCAGATGTCATCAAAGTAGCTTTAGATAGTTAATAAAGCTTTTAAATACTACAAGCCCTATAAGGCACCCGATCAATCACATTTGATTATTGTATTGATCTAATAATTTAAGCTTAGCATCTGATTCCACCATGAGTACCCAAACAAATTTCAGGTACTCATTTTACGAAATGACCACCTGAAACGTGGCTAGTGAAATCATTCGAAATTTTCTAGGAATTTGATATAAGTTATTAATTTTTCACAATAAAAAACCCCAAGTCTTAATAAGCTTGGGGTCTTTTAGAATTTTGGTCCGAGGGTCAGAACCAAATCCAACATCCAACTAATTAATTTATAAGAACATTAAAGAAATTACATGCACTTTATATCCTTATTCATATCCTTATTTATTCATTTACCCAAGTAATGAATAACTTCCATTCAACCTGTTTGATTTCACAACGTTATCAATATTTCCCATAAAAAAAGCCTACTAATTCAAGTCGACTTTGCTAATTAGTAACAGCTCATCACTACATCACGTTGTAATGAAATAGCTACTACACGGCGTATTAATGAGTAAACACTCACCTGTACCATCTTGGATGTGATAAATGATTTCATTGAGCGTTTGTTCATGCTTCACAATATTTCCCGAGCATTCAGCATGTTCAATTAAGTCCGCAACTTCATCTAGCTTTAATAACGTAATTTTCATAATTGTCCCATATGGGTTTTAAAAGGGACTCTTACTTTATGTCATAAAGCGAGATAAGCGCGCAGTGACTTCGTTTAAAAAATCAGCACTCATTCAAACTTTTAGAATTATTTGTTTAATTTTAAATCAAAAAACGGCGCAAAATGCGCCGTCGATTTAGTTGTTAAAGTTAAATATCCAACTTCGGCAATGACTTCACAATCCTCATCGTTTCAAGGCTAACAGTAATGACACGTAAGAACAATTCAAGCGGGTACGCTGGGTTGTTCATCGTTTCAATTGCCCAATCATTTGCATCGTTTACTATACCGCTGTCTTTATGCGTAGAAACGCCCTGACGCTCCATTACCCATTCAAGTGCTGGCTTACCATTTACCACGTAGTCATAGGCTTCTAACGGAATGTCCTTGATGGTGATGCGCTTGTTGTAAACAACAGTGCCTTTTTCGCCTTTCTTGGCAAACTTCATTTTTTCGACATAGAAGTCCTGATCGGTCAATTGGTTGTAAGGCGTGCTACCTGTATCCAATGTTGCCTTGTAAGGCTCAACAGTTTCATAGTTGAGATGCCTATGCGCAAGGTCACGACCTGCTTTAGAGAACGCCCAAAAATCTTCTGCTTTCTTCACGCAAGGAATACGTGGTAGCTCTTTGGTGAGGTTGTCGGCATAGCGTGTACGGTATTCTTCGCTATGGAGCAAACCGTAGGTGTAGTAGAAGATGTCTTCTTTAGTGATCTGTTCGCTAGGATACGCCGTTTGGAAGTGCTTTAAGCCCTCATCACTGATGCCATCTTTGCGTTCGTATTTGGTTTCAGTCACGGTTAAATCAAGTGATTCGTCGAATAGATCACCTGAGCCTACTTTTTTATCTTGCTTGACTTCTTCATAGATGTTTAAAGGGAAGCACTGTGCATTGTAATGGAATTTAAAATCCACTACTAAATTAGATATTAGGGCAGAAAATGGCTGCGATTCCCCCTTACCAACAACACAAATAATTAGATTCTTTGTCTCTATTTGCTGAGGGAAAATATCAGGCATTGAATATAAACTATGATTGAAATTTTTATCGTAGAACAACCATTCTTTAGTGAAAGGTCTATACAAGCTTTGGCGTATTAATTTTTCCGAAACTTCTCTCTTTTGATTTTTTAAAATACCGTTTATTAAATTTGTTCCCCAACTAATTCTCGTAGCATCTTTATTTACGAAATCATTAACTAAGGATTTTTTTTCTAATAGTGTTGAACTTTCATGTGACTTATTAAATCTTTCAACTTCATCATTATAGAAATCGACCATATTGCAAATATTTTTTTGGAGTTTTCTTTTATTAAAAGCATATACCCATGCATCTCGGCTTGAAATTGTTCCATTAGAAAGCTTGTTAAACAAAACCTTAGGCAAAGTCTTGCTTTTATCTGCTATTAACATATGATTTTCAAAATCATAATCACGTTGATTAATCCAATCCCCATGTTCATTAGGTAAAACTTTACACCATCCTTTCGCTGCCATGATCCCCTGTAAGCTTTTAAACTCATTGATCTTCTCTAATTTTTCTTCACGACTTAAATAGTCACCAATATCGTGGAAATAGATTTGCCCTTGTTGATCGGCATTAGGATTCTTCACTAAGATTGAAATTGCAATTGGCGTTCTTGTACCTTGTCCAAAAACGTTATCTTTTTCTTTGCGTCGCTGTTCACCCGACGTTCTAGCATTACCACGCAAATGGAAAATATAAAGACTACTAAATTCGTCAGCTAGACATTTACGCATACCATCTGCTGTATTTGCATCAATAAAACCAGCATTCGTAACAAAACCAATCACCCCTTGAGTAGAGATACGATCACTCGCCCAACGAATTGCACGAATATAAGAATCATATACCGCTCGTTTGCCACCTTTAGTTAATGCATTTTTGACATATGTCTCTGCGATTCTATTGTCTAAAAGTGGATATGATAGATTTCCATTATTGTCATTAGCCGAATCTTGACCTACTGAATATGGTGGATTGCCAATAATCACCTGAATCGGTAATTCTTTTTGACGTTTGCGTCGTGCGCTGTTATCCACCAATACCTGATCGACTAAATCGTCCTTCTCATACATTTGGAAAGTATCAGTTAAACAAATACCCTCAAAAGGTGTGTAATCATCAATGATTTCGTGGTGGTAGACCGCTTCAATATTAATTGCCGCAATGTAGTAAGCGAGCAATACCAGCTCATTAGCATGAATCTCGTTCTTGTATTTGTAGGTCAGTTTCTTCGGTGGAATTAAACCGCTTTGCAGTAAACGAGAAATGAATGTCCCTGTACCAGTAAATGGGTCTAGAACGTGTACACCTTCATCAGCAAAGCTCTTCCCGAACTCTTGTTGAAGTACATCGTTAACGCTGTGAATTATGAAGTCCACCACCTCAACAGGCGTATATACGATACCTAGACGCTCGGTCATACGCGGGAAAGCATTACGGAAGAACTTATCATATAACTCAACAATGATTTTCTGTTTACCTTCCGCACTATCAATACCCGATGCACGGAGCTTCACACTGTCATAGAAGCGTTGTAGTGCTTCAGTCTCGCTGTCGAGTTGGTGCTGATCTAGAACATCCAAAACCTTTTGCATGGCTTTTGCCATCGGGTTGTTGGCTGCAAAGCTATACTCGTCAAACAAGGCATCAAAAACAGGTTTAGTGATTAGGTGTTGAGCCAACATTTCAATGATTTCAGCGTCCGATACCGCATTATTTAAGTCATCACGGATTTCAAATGCAAACTCTTCAAACACGGCACGTTCGTTGTCGCATTCAGGACGCTGTAGAATATCCGTAATAAGCTTAATGTGGGTTTGTGCGATCTTAGCAATGTCATTTGCCCAATCTTCCCAATGATGGCGATTACCGACTTTCTGCACAACTTTGGCAACGATAGCACGCTCAATTTCACCCGACTCAAAGCTGAAAGACTGTTGAGTATCTTCAGTTTCATCTTTCTTGGTCTTTTTCGTTGGTGTACCAATCGTTGAACCACCTTTACCTGCACCTTTTTTCTTGGCTTTAGCTGCTACTTTGTCTGTGATCGCAATCACTTCCATTTTAGAACGGTCAATGCCTGTTAAGTCCATCTTGTTGATCATGGCATCAAAGCGATCATCGTGAGAACGGAGCGCATTCAGCACTTGCCAGACCACTTTATAGGTCATGTTGTCATCAAGGGCTTTGTTCGCGTCTACGTTAGGCGGAATCACGACAGGTAAAATGACATAGCCTTTCTTTTTAAGATTTTCACCAGTTACTGGATCTTTTACTGTCCGCATCACACGCCCAACAGATTGCACAACGTCTACTTGTGAATTACGAGGTGTCAGGAATAAAACTGCATCAAGTGCAGGCACGTCTACGCCTTCCGATAAACAGCGTACATTGCTCAAGACACGACAAATCGGACGTTCTGTACCATCTTCATCTCGTTGCGGTTCAGGTGTAGCTTTTAACCAATTTAGCTTTTGTTCTTTTTTATCTGCACCCATACCGCCGTCAACATGCTGTGCTTCGCAAATTAGGCGGTGTGAAATTTCATTGCCTTCTTTTGCTTCAGCTTCTTGATATGCTTCTACGACCGTTTGGAAAATGTTCGCAATTCGTGTCGAACTAACTTGGTGTTTACGGGCTTTCTCGGACTGATCAATCACCTGACAGAATGCTAAAGCACGTTGCATTGGGTCGGTGTCTTCTTCGACATCCGCATGAATGCCTTGTTTAGACAAAGCTTTCCAACACCCGACAATACGCGCCGCATCGTCGACGACGATTTCACTGTTCTCGGTAATGGTGCTGCCGATCTTATTAATGATCGTGTCGGAATCAACCGTAAGTACGATGACCTTATAATCGACCAATAAGCCGCGCTTTACTGCTTCGGAAAAGTTAATGGTGTAAAGCGTTTCACCGAATAACTTTTCATTGTCCATCGAATACAAGGTGTAATCGGTCGCGTTATTCTTCACGTCATCCGAGAAAATACGCGGAGTCGCCGTCATGTAAAGGCGCTTTTTCCCGAGAATAAAACCACCATCATGAATCTTGACGAAGTTTGAATCATCTTCGCTGTCATGTGTTGAACCAGTTGTACGGTGCGCTTCATCACAGATGATCAGGTCAAATTCAGCCATTTGATGTTCATTTTGAGCATCACTAACTGTATTAATTGAATGGTAAGTCGAGAACACAACAGTCATGTGCTCGCTATCGTGGTGCTTCTCTACGTTCTCAGCTAACTTTGCTGCATCTGTCGTCGCAGGATATTGCAATTCATGCTCTAGCGTTGTGACTGCATCAATCGCCGTGGCATTTTTCTTCTTGCCAACTTCAGTATCCGAACAGACTGCGTAACTATGCAAAGGTGTGGTTGATTCTTGAGTCCACTCAGTGAGCGTTTGAGATAACAATGACAGGCTTGGAACAAGGAACAATACACGCTTGCCTTTACCCGCGCATTCTTCTGCAATTTTAAGGCTTGTAAAGGTCTTGCCTGTACCGCAAGCCATGATGAGCTTACCGCGTTCAAGCTTTTGCTCGTATAAGCCAATCTTAACTTGGGTAAGCGCATTACGCTGGTGCTCGCGTAGTTCTTTCTTCTTCTTAAAAATGACTTCTTTCTTTTCCGCAAACAGTGACCAATCAATTGCACTTTGTTCTAAAGTATCAAGGTCTATCTTAGTAACGGGCGGGTCTTGGTTTTCAAGCGTTGCCAGTGCATTGTCCGACCATTCATGTGTAGTGCTGACGATGATACGGCGCTTAAAGTAAGTCTTTGATGCCGCTGACAGGAAACTGTCAATTTCGGCTTTAGTGACCTTACGATCTGCATCGTACAGTTTGCATTGAATGGCCTGGAATTCACCGTCTTTGGTGGTCGCTACAAGGTCAATCCCTGTGTCCTTACCCGATAATCCTTGAGCTTTAGCCCACTCAGTATAGGTTTTAACTTCCGTAAATAAATCCGCATAAAACGGCTCATTCTTAAAATACTTAATACATAGCAGCTCAAAATAAGTGCCTTTTTCGCGTTCCGTTTTCGCTGTTGTTCTATATGTGTCTATTAGGTCAAAAAAAGATGACATTGCAAAGCCCAAACTGCCCCGATATTTACCCGCTATATTAGGCAAAAAAACTATAAACCCCAAACTTTAATTCAGGCATCACCGATGGGCTTGAATACGCGTTTTCAAGAGGTTTTATTTACTGATAGTAAAGTACCACCTTGAAACATAATCGGGCTTACAACAGCTCTCAGCGTGTTATAGGGCATATAATTTTAAGTAGTTAGGCTTATTGTGCAAAATCAGGTTAAGTTAAGTTGAAGTAAATATTAAGTTTTCACTTGAATGAAATATAAGAACTTTTCAAAAAAAATGCCGATTGACGACTGCTGTGCATAGATAGGTTGTTTTTCAACCTAAGACTTCGCTCATTATTTGATCTTCGTCATGGTTGAGATTTTGCATAGCGGTAGCGGTGCAAAATCGAAATGTGTTGCGTGGATCTTGATTGTGGGTGTATGAGCATGGGCGAAAATTGGCGGAGCGGTAGCGAAGGCAATTTGAGTGGTGGGCGGTTTGTCTGTTTGTTCTTTTACGGTCGTCAGTCGCTTTGCTCCTTCCTCTCGTTCATTAATCGTTACTCAATGTATTAATAGGTATATGTGTTATTACTGTTATTAGGCCGACTTGTGTACCAAAAACCGCTCTAAGCCACTAGTTGTATGGTTTAGGGCGGAATGAGACTAAAAAAAATTGCCCCTAAATTTGCGAATTAAAGCTTTTTCGCAAAGTCTTTACAGCATCCCGTTTCACTGTATTCAGCCAAGCGAATGTTTCGATTGCATCAGACGAACTTCTCTTGTGTCGACTAATACTCAGCGTGGCTGCTTGTTCTTTTCCAAACGGTTTTACTTGGGTAAAATACTCGTCTTTCTCGGTAGGCGTTGCTCGTTTGCTCAAGTGAGTAAACGGCATTTTCTTGAATCCACAAGCGATGATCTTAGGTAAGTTGTCTAGCTGAAGACTGATCTCCTCATCCTTGAAAGCCGACTTTCTCAAAGTCACTTCAATCCGCGCTCTGTGTTGGTCTTTCGGTAAAGCTTGACCACCCTTGTCGGTTCGTTTGAAGTACACCCTCACACAGAATGCATCACTCCGATGATCGCCCATGCCGATGTTGTACCCATCCTCAATAAGCTCATATAGAGCATGTGGTGAGGTCGGTATATCCTGTCGCGTTCCTTTTGTTTTGTAGATGCGTAGCAGCCTCGCATCTGCGGGGTATCGCATAGCTTTATGCAGCTTGATAACCATTGCTGCACCGTGATTGCAACCGTAAAAGTCAAGAGAAAGTTCAATAGCTTCAATCGTCATTTCTTCGCGTTGTGCACCGTACTGTTTGACTAGTAAATCGGTGATCACCTTCAAGTCTTTCTTGTTTCCAACGTCATGCAATCGAATTGTAAATGACGCGTCATCTTGGGTGACGTGACTATCATCGGACGCAACGTAGTGGCGTGTGCCTGTGCGCTTAGTGATGAACTCTTTAATGCGGCTACATGCATCAGGTGCTTTGTAGAATTGACATACGATAGGGTCTACCGTAAATCGCAAGTCTAGCCAATCAATCACGGCTTTGATCTTTTGCACTGATGCAAACGGCTCTACATTGATCGGGCGATAAAGTTCGGCATCTTTCACGTTGTCAGCAACACGCGCTTGCAATGCGTCTAACAGCGCATGAACTTCCGCCGTGGGTGTTTTTAGCGTGACCGTTGTCGGCCTAACTGGCTTTGGAGGTAAAGCCTTTGGCTTTTTGATTCGCGTTACCTTTAGCTTATTCGGTTGGCTATTGTCATTCTCGCCTTTAAGTTCAATATCGCTCCAAGTGACTGAGGGCATAAACTCGGATTCATCGTTGAAAAAATCGAGAACAAAGCTGTCTAAATCCGCTGTAGCCTCATTGACCTCAAGGTGCTCGCGTGGGCTTAAATATTGCGTGACAGTTAATTCTGTCGCAACATCATCATTCAGCGCGTTTAAATATTGTGTAATTTCCATGCTTTGCCTAACTGCTTTAGGTGGCAAAAACTGCTATAATGACCGCTAGTTTGTTGGTCACTTGCTCAGTTTTGCCGACTGTGTAAATGTGGAAAGGGAGATGCTTGAACATCTCCCTTTTTACGTCTGTGGCTTACTAAAAGCCCTAGATCAGTTGCTGTTTCAACTCAGTTATGACCGCCTGCGCGTCAACTTTTTCCTTCGTGACAACTTCAAGATAGTCGGCGATCTTCCACCCCGCATCCTCAATGCCGTCGCTGCTGTTCAGGTCTAAACCTTCGGGGTTTTCAATGGCGTTCTGTACCGCTGATTTGATTAGCTCTGACATCACGTCTACGGCGTTGACCGTAGTGCCGTCTTTCATTATCACTTCAGTCATTTATGCCACCGCCTTAGCTTTGTTTTGGTAGTAACCTTGTTGTTTGAATAGGCTTGCAAATGCCTTCAATCCGCCAATGGTATACATTAATTCACCGTCAATTAGGTGACTATGAACACGTACACCATCTTGTTGTCGCCACTTTTTCGGATTCCAATGTAGGTATCCCCACCATTGCTGTTTTGTTTTATTTGGCAATTCCTTTGCCAAAAATTGTGCTGCTTCGTTCATTGTGAACATTTGCATTGTGTTGCATCCTTGCTGTGACCGCTATTGAGACGGTCTGCTGTTATTGCGTTATGAGGCAGTTAAAGCCTCTTAACAATTGTGATTTACCCTAAAGCCCTAAGCGTTTAGCTTGTGCTACTGCTTCGAGTATTTCGTTTGCAAAGGCTTCTGCATCCTCTGTAGTAAGTGCTGATACCCGCAGTGGATGATTGATTTGCAATTGAATTGATACGGCATTTTTCTTTCCACGTTCAGCATTGTCGGCTATCAAGTTCACCGATGCGCCTTTCCAAACGTAACCAAAGTTTTGCCCAAACGAGTTCTGATTTTGCTGATCATTCAAGCCGAAATGCGCCGTAATTTCTGCGACCCGCGACTGTTGGGCTTGAGCCGCCTTTTTTTGAGCTTTAGCCTTCCGCTTAGCAATGAATGCCTCTAGGTCAGTGGACTTGTACATTGCAATGTTGTGCAACGTCAGTTCATAAGGAATTTTTCGATCAGGTTTAACATTCGGCTTAGCATTGTCATTCAGGAATCTACGCCATTGAATCGGTGACTTTGAATCGTCAAATTCATGTAGGCGCTGCGCAACCTGTGAACGAGTCATTAATTTTGATCTTGCCATTTTCAATCCTTGATGTGGCTTTGTTTTCAGACTGCCATTGTACATCCATGAGTAGGAAATTAAAACCACTATTGGAATTAAAAAGGAGGCTATCGCCTCCGTAATTTAATCAAGAACATTTAAGCTGCGAGTTTTTGCTTTTCATGCCATTCGACAAGCGAAGCATAATCAAAGTACACATGCGATTGTCTTGATGTTCCACTTTTTAACGCTTTTGGAAACTCAGGGTCATTTATCATTAATTTCCGCAGTCCTTCTCGTGTTACATCTAACATCGTGCATACTTTATTCATCGACAGTCGCAATGGCTGAATTGCTTGCATTCTAAATAGCTCCATATGTTCGCTTATATTGCTATATTAGTTTAGTCAGCTTGATGTAGTTTCTCGAAAAACAAGACGCCCAAGCGTTCGCTTTTCAATCAAACAAAAATGCAGTTAACTTGCCGCCATCATAGCCATTTGAAGCTTAATAAGTTTTCCATATTTAAAACTTTGCACACCATTACGAGCATCTTGTAATAAAGTCTCTCTAAACTCCTGTGGTGAGACATACTGACCATGATTTAACTCAAGATACTCACTCCACCAGTCCATCATAATTTTACGTTCTTCAAGATGATCAATATGGTGTGTATATGCCCATTCAACTTCATTGTCAGTTTTATGACTCATTTGTCGTTCCATTGCATCACGATCAAATAATCCACTTACACCCAATGCTCCACGAGCCATACCACGAAAACCATGCAAACAAACTTCTGTTTTCGTATCATATTTCATACGAGTCAAAGTTTTATTCACGGTATTTTCACTAATAAATTTATTCAAATCATGATCAGCAGGAAAAACGTGATTACTCGTTCCGCTATACAGTCTCACTTCCTCAAGAATGCTCTTCACTTGACGTGATAAGGGAACGATATGATCTTTTTTCATCTTTGCCCCACGATGCGAATTTTTGCAGTCTTTAACTGGTGTTCGTGTAGCAGGAATCGTCCAAATCCCTTTTTCAAGATCAAATTCCGACCATCGTGCGAACATCATTTCACTTGAGCGAGCAAAAGTATGCAAAGCAAATTCGGTATATAACTTTGTAAGTGGATTGCCTGTATCATTTTTCAAACGCTGGAAAAATTCAGGCAAACGTGTCAGTGATAATTTTGGATAGTGCTTCTCTTCTCGTTTCTGCGTAAGCGTGTCCTTTAAGTGAATGGCTGGACTGCGTTCAATGTAGCCTTTACTAACCGCAAAGGCAAAAACCGCTACCAACCTTCTTTTTACTTTGTCGCAAACTTCGCCGAAGCCCTTAGCTTCAATATGCTCAAGGATTGCACTCAAATCTCGCGCCGTGATTTCGTCAATCAGCTTTGCGCCTATCATCGGGAAAACGTACATTTCGAAATTGCGTAGTGATTTCGAAATGGTTGAATCATGACATCCCGATGATTTTGCATAGGCTACATGCCAATCCCTTGCAATCCACTCAAAGTCGAATCTGTTGTTGAGTTTAGTTTCCTCAACTTTTAAAGCGTCAATCGGATCAATACCATTAGCTATTTGTGATAAATAGCATTTGCGATAGCCCCTCGCGTCATCCAATGACACAAGAACACCTTTAACGCCCGCTTTTGAGTAATCGCCTATCGTGATAACGCCGTCTGTCGGCTTGCCTTTGTCGTTAAGGTGATGCTTTCGACCGTAAATGAATTGCCACGTCTTAGTACCTGAAGGTCTAACAATTAAATAAAGTCCGTTACCGTCAGCAAGTTTACTGTTAACAAATTTGCCTTGCGCGTTCTGCTTCGGCTTTGCCGAAGCGCACTTAGTATCAGTGAGGGGTTTGACGATTTTAGCCATAATAAAGATACAAATTTCGAAAAGATAAACCGTATCTTTAATCGTATCTTTAAAACATTGAGATGTGTATAGGCATGGGTTGGTATGCAGAAACAACAAAGCCCTGAATTATCAGGGCTTTCGAAGCTTATATACCATCGATTGGTATATAATTTTAAATATGTGGTCCCGAGGGTCGGACTCGAACCGACACATCATCTCTGATAGTGGATTTTGAATCCACCGCGTCTACCAATTTCACCACCTCGGGAAGGTGTTGAAACGTATAATAAACTGTTTCAAAAACTTGTCAACGCATCATGTTCTCATTTGATTAAAAATAAACCGTATAAGAATTTTTAGATGGATAATCCATCAATTTCAGCGTTAAAACCTAAAAAAGCTTATACTAAGCCAAATTTCATTATCCCCTTTTCAGATTTCTTAACATGCAACTTTCTGACTTTAACTTCAATCTCCCTGACGAACTCATTGCCCGCTATCCGCTTGAAACACGTAGTGCATCACGCCTGCTCCATCTTGACCTGAATGGCGAATATCACGACCATCATTTCACTGACATTTTAGACTTGCTCAATGAAGGTGACTTGTTGGTACTGAACGATACCAAAGTGATGAAAGCTCGCTTAAAAGGCAAACGCGCTACAGGTGGTGCAGTTGAAGTCTTGGTTGAACGTATTCTTGACCCAAAAACCGCACATTGCCACATTAAAGCCAGCAATACACCTAAAGAAGGTGCGGAATTATTTATTGGTCCAGACGAAGTTAAAGTGACCGTTCAAGGCCGTCATGAAAACTTATTTGTTGTGGAATTTTCACAGCCTATTTTACAAGTTTTAGATTTATACGGTGCTTTACCGATTCCGCCTTACTTTAACCGTGAAGCAGAAGCGATTGATACCGAACGTTATCAAACCGTGTTTAACGACCCAACCAAATTGGCGTCTGTCGCAGCACCAACAGCAAGCTTACATTTTGATGAAGCGCTACTCAAAAAATTGGCGGACAAAGGCGTAAATAAAACCTTTGTTACCTTGCATGTGGGTGCTGGTACATTCTTACCCGTGCGCACCAATGACATTGAAAATCACATCATGCACAGCGAATGGTGTGACGTATCAGAAGAATCTATGGCTTTAATCCGTGAGACAAAAGCACGTGGCAATAAAGTCATTGCTGTCGGTACTACAGCGACTCGCGCGACTGAAAGTGCCGCTCAAGCCAATGGCGGCGAACTCAAGGGTTGGACAGGTGATACGCAAATCTTTATCTACCCTGGTTATGAGTTCAAAGTGGTCGATCGTTTAATTACCAACTTCCATTTACCTGAGTCTACCCTGCTCATGTTAGTTTCAGCGTTGTCTAATCGAGACAATATTTTGAATGCTTATCACCATGCCGTCGACAGCCAATATCGCTTCTTTAGTTATGGTGATGCGATGTTAATTGATAATATTAACCACAAATAAAATTACGCTGAAATCATCCCTATGCCGATAGATTCTGTAAAGCACTCCATCCATATTCGTCGAAAAAAGAATGCTGTGGTTTTTCAGAATATCGCTCGGCTCTGGGATATAGGCCGAAACGCAAAAACTCACCAAGAACTCCTCGATGGACTGCATCCATGGAATGCACCCATTACGCTCAAATTTGAAAATTTACTGCCTCTAGCTTTAGCTGCGCTGGGTATCGGCTTCATGCTGTTTATTGTGATTCAGCCCGATCATGGCTGGGCACAGCTCTGCTTTGCTGCGGGGTTGGCCATGGTGTTTTGGGCCTATATCAGCTATGAAAAAGATGATCCGCTCGAAGAAGTTATTGCGTTTTTAGAAACCGAATGCATTGCCAGAAAATACCAACTGGCTTTTAACCGACAACCTCAATACATTTCAATGCCGCTGAATAATCTGCAATTTATTGGCAATCTTAAACGCATGTTCCCCGTGTTTAAGCAAGGCAGCCTTTCGAATGACATTCAGACCTTTGCTAGCACCGTTTGGGAAGACGAAAATCAGCAACAGCATCAAGTCATGGTCTTTCATTATCACTATGTGAATGAACTGAAGGTACGAGACAAAGATGGTGATGAGGTCACCGTCAAAGAAATTCATAAAGACCTGTGGGGCGTATTTGTTTTTGATATTGGCATCCATGGTCTTGCCGTATCTGCAACAGGCAAAAACTTTGGCTATCCCTATAGTTTTCCTTGGCACAGCAGCGATATTCAAACCAATCAAAAATTAAAGTTTTATGGCGATAACCAAATGGAAATCGCTAAATTGCTCAGCCCGGGCTTTGTACTCCGACTGGCGGATTTTTTTCAAAACCGTGAAGGTGATCTGCTATTTCATCCGAGCCACCGAATAATGTGCTATCTTGGCTCTACAGATTTATTTAAAGTCAGTAGTAAAGCAAAACGAATTCAGGATGTTTCTGCATTGCGTGGACATCTCAGAACCTTTAAATTAAATGCTTTAGAAAATTTGAAAAACGATTTAACGCAGTTTTTAAAATAGATTTCATACAATAATGTTTTAACTTACGACCTTTTATCTTGAGGATAAAATTTTATGGGGCTTTTGATCTTTGTTTTAATCATCATTGCATTGGTGATTGGTGCAATCATGATTCGCAACAACATTGTCCGACATCACAATGCAACCATTCGTGCATGGTCAGATGTAGCCAGCTATGAACGTCAAAAAATCAAAATTTTAGATGGATTACAGCCTTTGGTTGAGCAATATTCCAATTTTGAACAAGGGACTTTGGCAAAAGTCACTGAACTCCGTCAAAATATTATGAATTTGAACGTAAACAGTACCGATGTCAGCCAATTACAGCGTATTGAAGCCTTAAATCAAGATCTAATGCGCAGCCTGAATGTTGTGGTTGAAAACTATCCAGAGCTCAAAGCCAATGATATTTATCTGAAAATGATGAATGAAATTGAAGAACAAAACGAAAATGTCGGTGCGGCGATTACTATTTTTAACCGCAACGTCGAGTTGTTCAACAACCACATTCAAGTGTTTCCTAACAATATTATTAATACGCTATTGCTGAGTAAAAAAGCGGTTCGCCCTTTCCGCGATCAAGCTGCCAGCCAAAATTTTGATTATCGTCCGAACTTTTAAGTTCGGGCTTTAATGCACCAAAGTAAAAAAATAATGATGAGGTGATCAAGCACCTCCAAAACTAGAAAGAAAAATAAAATATGCAAAATCAAATTAATGCACTGAAAAATGTGCTGATTCAGGCGTTTTTCAAACTCTATGAACAGCACCAAGACGACCATATTTACGCATGTACGTTGGTGTTCAATCCCTATTTTTCCATGGACTATATCGCTGTCTCTACGCAGCGTAGTGTTTTTGCCGAAGATGAAGATTCTGCTCAATATCTTGCAGCGCGTGATCAATGGAATGTGTCGAAATGGCGCTATCGTAGTGCCCTTTCCCTCGACCAAGACTTGGCGCAGTTTAAACTAACATCTGTAAATGAAGTTGGCTATTTAAACCTTGATCCATCTTCGATCGAAAGCTCAATGAAGTCTGAATCGGCTAACCATCTTTCAATCTTGCTCAATGCCATACAACAAACAAAAGTCGACTTGGCTCAGTCCTACGGCATTGAATTGGACAATATTCTGTTTTTTATCATGGTGCCTACACAGCCCGAAATAGAGATTTATTCAGCTCAGGTTTTAAATCCTCCAAGTACACAACTTGACGATTTTCTTAAATCCAAACAACCGCTCAAACTCGACAGCTTACCTAAACGTATGAAGCTGTCTCAGTATGATAAAGACCTGCTGATTGATTTGGCACAAATCGTTGAAATACAACCTTATAACTATTTACATGTTGCCAATGAAGTCTATCTCTTAAGCTTAGAAAAAAGCTATGCAAGCACGAACCCCTATATTCAAAAGCTTATTGACAGCATCGTGGCCATGACATCGGACCCGAAAGGCACATTTGCGATGGAAAAAGAAGAAATTTTGCAGCGAATTAACCAGTTCTATTTTAATGCCAAGAGTTCAGATGAAGTCTTGTCACAAGACGCAATCTATAAATTTACAGACTTAACACCCGACAAAGCTAGCGTTTAACCGCAGAATCAAGGAAAATAGAGCACTTTTAGCACTCTTACCATCAGCGAACTGTTTTTTCGCCTTGATCTGGACCTTGTATGAAGTTTGAAAAATTGGCGCAATCGGGCCGTGCTCGTCGCGGCCGTTTAACCCTTGAACATGGTGTCGTTGAAACACCTATGTTTATGCCTGTCGGTACTTACGGTACTGTAAAAGGCATGCTCCCACGTGACATTAAAGAAATTAAATCCCAAGTTATTTTGGGCAATACCTTCCATTTATATCTACGCCCAGGCCTAGATGTTATTCGTGAACATGGTGGCTTACACCAATTCATGAAATGGAATAACCCGATTTTGACAGATTCAGGCGGTTTCCAAGTCTTCAGTCTTGGCGCTATGCGCAAAATTAAAGAAGATGGCGTAACTTTCCGCTCTCCGATTGACGGCTCTAAAGTCTTTTTATCCCCTGAAATTTCGATGGATATTCAGCACACGCTGAATTCAGACATCGTGATGATTTTTGATGAATGTACGCCTTATCCTGCGACACATGAAGAAGCGCAAAAATCATTGCAGCTTTCATTGCGTTGGGCGAAACGTTGTAAGACTCAACATCATGACGTGCTGAAAAACCGTAATGCCCTGTTTGGTATTATCCAAGGCGGCATGTATGAAGATTTACGTGATGAATCTTTAAATGGTCTGAAAGAAATTGATTTTGATGGTTATGCCATTGGCGGCTTGTCTGTTGGCGAACCAAAAGAAGAAATGATCAAAGTATTGGATTATCTTCCAGAGAAAATGCCTGCGGATAAACCACGTTACTTAATGGGAGTCGGTAAACCAGAAGATATCGTAGAAGCGGTTCGTCGCGGTGTCGATATGTTTGACTGTGTGATGCCAACTCGAAATGCACGTAATGGTCATTATTTTGTGACCGACGGTTTAGTGCGTATTCGCAATGCCAAATATCGTCATGATCAAAGTCCGCTTGACCCACATTGCAACTGTTATACCTGTACAAATTTCACCAAATCTTATCTCTTCCATCTTGAGAAATGCGGCGAAATGCTCGGTTCGATGCTCGGTACTATTCATAACTTACGTTATTACCTACGTCTAACTGAAGCGATGCGTGATGCTCTCGATCATGGCACTTTTGATGAGTTTGTTGAAGACTTTTATCGTCGTCGCGGCATGGAAGTGCCACCTTGTCCTCAAGATTAATTCTTTCAGTATTTGCGCTGAAGAAAAAGACAAGGTAAATTGCTGAACAAGTCCAATTTATTTATCAAAGTATTGATAACCAGTTTTTTTAGTTTAGGAAAATGAAATGAGCCTTTTTATTTCTACTGCTCACGCGGCAGGTGAAGCTGCACAGCAACCAAGCATGATGGCAAACCTGTTGATGATTGCGGTATTTGTCGCAATCTTCTACTTCTTGATCTGGCGCCCTCAATCAAAACGTGCAAAAGAACATCGTGCACTAATTGAAAGCCTAGGTGTTGGTAGTGAAGTTGTTTTTGCGGGCGGTTTAATGGGTAAAATCACAAAAATCGAAGGTGATTTTGCAGTTGTTGAACTGAACCGTGGCGTAGAAGTAAAAGTACAACGCGCAAGTGTGATTTCAGTTCTGCCTGAAGGCACTCTAAATAACCTTTAATCAAAAAATAAGTCGTGCACCCGCACGGCTTTTTTCATTTTAAGAAGAAAACGAATGCGTTACCCAGCATGGAAATATCTACTGATTCTAGTGGTACTAGTCATCAGTACATTATATGCCCTGCCAAGTTTGTATCCTGATGAACCTGCTGTTCAAATTTCAGGTGCCAAAGCCGGTACCCAGATTGATCAAAGCATCGTACAAAAAGCAGAGCAGATTTTAAAATCTGAAAATATTGCCAGCCATGACAATAGCTTCACCAATAATGCCGCTTTATTACGTGTTGATTCGAGCGAACAACAATTAAAAGCGAAAGAAGCACTACGTCGTGGACTCGGTGAAAATTATGTCGTCGCACTGAACCTTGCGCCTACTACCCCAGAATGGCTACAAAAAATTGGTGCTAAACCAATGAAGCTGGGTCTGGATTTACGTGGTGGTGTACATTTCCTACTCGAAGTGGATATGGATAAAGCCATTTCACAACGTATGGAAACGTCTGCGGCTGACTTACGTCGCCAACTTCGTGACAATAAATTAAAATTCAATAGCTTATCTTTGAACAACAACACCATTACGATGCAATTTGCAAATAATGATGACCGTTCTGCAGCTATGGATTTCCTTCGTCGTAACGGCAATGAATATACTCAACAAGCCGTTGCAACAACTGAAGGTTCGACTCTTCGTCTAAGCTACACAGATACACGTAAACAAGAAATTCAGTCTTATGCTGTCAACCAAAACTTAACGACTTTACGTAACCGTATTAACGAGTTAGGTGTAGCGGAAGCATTGGTGCAAACCCAAGGTAGCAACCGTATTGTGGTTGAATTACCGGGTGTACAAGATACTGCTGAAGCAAAACGTGTACTTGGTCGTACTGCAAACCTTGAGTTCCGCTTAGTTTCTGACTTAAATGATCAATATATCGATCCTTACACAGGTCAAGCAAAAGGCTCATTACCGCCAGGTACAGAAGCATTTGCTTATGAATCTTTGGACAGCGGTCGTCAATTATTGCTTAACCGTAACCGTATCTTAACAGGTGAACGTGTACAAAATGCGTCATCAGGCTTTAGCCAAGATACAGGTGGTGCTGAAGTAAATATTACTTTGGATACTGCGGGCGGTAAGTTGATGTCTGAAGCCACTCGTAATGCTGTAGGCAAACGAATGGCTGTTCTGTTCATCGAGAACAAACAAAAAATTAGTTATGTTGCAGATCCTACAACAGGCACACAAACTGAAGTTCGTACACCTTATACCGAATCTGTGGTCATCAATGCGGCAACGATTCAAGCCGTATTGGGTTCTCAGTTCCGTATTACTGGTCTGGATTCACCTCAAGAAGCATCTGAACTTGCATTGATGTTACGTGCAGGTGCATTGGCAGCGCCAATGTACTTCGTGGAAGAACGTGTGATTGGTCCGAGTCTCGGTCAAGAAAACATCGACAAAGGCGTGTTATCAACTCAAATCGGTTTCTTATTGGTTGCGATTTGGATGGTGGTCTTCTTCCGTGTGTTCGGCTTGATTGCCAACTTTGCACTCGTGGTTAACCTTGCCATGATTTTAACCATTATGTCTTGGATTGGCGCGTCCCTCACCCTTCCGGGTATTGCAGGTATCGTAATTACCATTGGTATGGCGGTCGATGCCAACGTACTGATCTGTGAGCGGATACGAGAGGAAATTAAATGGGGTGCCTCGCCGAAACAGGCGATTGTTGCGGGTTATGATCGTGCGTATAACACCATCTTTGACTCCAACTTAACCACATTCTTGGTTGCTTTCATTCTGTTCGCAATTGGTACAGGCCCAATTAAAGGCTTCGCGGTTACCCTAATGATTGGTATTGTCTGCTCAATGTTCACAGCAATTACTGTGACACGTGCAATCGTACAAATCATTTATGGTAAAAAACGTAACCTGAAGAAGTTGAGCATTTAGGAGATCGAAGATGACTGAAAATACTCAACCGAAACAATACGGCCGTCCTGACAACGAGCGCATTATTCCATTTATGAAGATTGCCAAACCGGCAGCCTTGATATCGATTATTTTAACGCTCGCAAGTATCTTTTTTATTTGCACCAAAGGTCTAAACCTCGGTTTGGACTTTACTGGCGGTGTGGCAGCAGAGTTGAACTATAGTCAACCAGTAAAATCTACCGATGTGAGCTCAGCGCTGACAAAAGCTGGTTTTAAAGACCCTGTGGTACAAACCTTAGGATCTGACCGCGACCTGATGGTTCGTATGCCAGTTCAAAAAGACATTGAAGCTGAAGACCTAACCAAGGCCATTACGACTGCCGCTCAATTGCCAGGCAATAAAGCAGAAGTACATAAAGTTGATGTGGTTGGCGGTCAAGTCGGTAATGAACTCTACGTGCGTTCTGCTGGCGCTGTAGGTCTTGCCCTACTGCTCATGCTGGTTTATGTCACTATTCGCTTTGAATTCAAACTTGCGATGGGTGCTGTACTGTCTTTATTCCACGATATCGTGGTGACCATTGGTATCTTTGCCATGATGCAGTGGCCGTTTGACTTAACAGTTTTGGCTGCGCTACTCGCGATTATCGGTTTCTCGCTCAACGATAACATCGTTGTATCTGACCGTATTCGTGAAAACTTCCGTAAGATTCGTGGTGCTGAGCCTCTCGAAGTTGTCAACAGTGCATTAACTGAAACACTTCGCCGTACCATTCATACCTCAATGACACTATTACTGGTTGTTGTGGCGATGATGGTACTGGGCGGTGATGGTCTGAAATGGTTCTCTGTTGCAATGTTTGTTGGTGTATTTGTGGGTACATATTCATCAATCTACATTGGTACAGCCTTCGCACTATGGCGTGGTCTGAACCGTCAAGACTTCATTGTACAAGTGAAGCCTGAATTTGAAGAAGAAGAGATTCCTTAAGGTTTTCAACTTTGATTTCAGTTCAAAACCCATCTTCGGATGGGTTTTTTTATGGCGAATTACAATATGCAGCGAATAAGCAACTCTAAATTTATGCTTTATGCAGAATTCTATTCATGCTAAAAAATTTGAATTTCAGGAAATGTAAACTATTTGTAAGACTACTTTGATCGCCATGATTCGGTCAACATCATGTTCGGGAACAATAGTATTAATAAGCAAATGAACCTATTTTCGCATGACAGTATATCTCGCCATTGTGCGAAGGATACGCCTGCGTATCAAACACATTTAAACTCATGCGGATACCTAGTCCACAAGCGCTTAGTACAGCTCCCATGATCGTCCACACTTTAAACCAGTATTCATCAGGAGTCTGCCTGCTCCAAGTTCACCAACTCATTGGGATGAAAGTCATGACAAGTCTATGCCTCGAAACACACTTTGCGCGCTAAGTCTTCCACGTCTACGCCTATATCATGATTATGACTGCTGATTGCCAAAGCATAATGCTGCTGGCTATCCGAATGATTAAAGGCGAGCGCTGCTGTTTGGGCTAAATAAGGTTTACCAAATTCAGTCTTTAAAAAATCTGTGTCTTGCATGGGCCGCTGCATGGCGTCTGAAAGATGTAAATTGCGCTGCTGATAAATTTGCTGTTTTTTATAGGCCTGATAAGCGCGCATATCAGAAAATTCATCGCGCGTTAAAGGCGCAAGTTGAGCAATGGCATTTGTAGCACTTGAATGGTTCTTGGCTTATTCATGCCCTGCTCAGCTTGATGTTTATGTTTAAAATACAGCAATCACTTAAAATTTAACGATATCACCTTTCAGCGCTACGCCTGCAATCGCAGTTCCTTTCGCGCATTGATATGTGGAGGTGCTGCGAGTTTCATTTGACTTGTAGAAACTCACCAAGTTAGTTACTGCATTCGCGCCTTTGGCTTTAGCGGTATTTTGGAATTGAATCAATGCAGAACGCAGTACATGATCACATGAGCTTTCTGCAGATTTGGCAAAACCGTTGGTTTTTTTATTGGTGACTAAACCTTTTTCAATGACTTTACCGCCAGATTTTGTCCCTGCCAGATAAAATTTCACAGAACCATCTAGCGTACCGTCAGCAACTGCACGATCAACAGCTTCTTTGAAATTAAAATCATGCATGGCATCTGCTGCATGCACAACGGTCATTGCCCCTGCCATCAATACAGCTGCAGCACAGATATTTTTCAATATCATTATTTTTCCCTCTTTTTTAAATTAAACCTGTTTAAATATCAAGGAGGTATTAATCCCTCCAAATGCAAAATTGTTGCTCATCAGCATGTGCGTTTCTGCTGAACGCATTTCATTGACTATATAATCCAAATCGCCGCAGGCACTGTCAAGCTGTTCTAAATTTAAAGTCGGCACCAGCTGTTTACGTTGCATCATTTCAATACTCAGCCAGGCTTCAATCGCGCCGCAAGCACCTAGCGTATGCCCAAAATAACTCTTTAATGAGCTGATCGGCTTCTTGCCTAATATGCGGGCTGTCGCTTGAGTTTCAGCGACATCACCTTGATCGGTCGATGTACCATGCGCGTTCACATAGTCAATTTCCGAGACATCTACCTGCGCATCTTTCAGTGCAAGCTGCATGCAGCGTCCCATCATCTCAGAATCTGGACGTGTTACATGCTGACCATCGGTATTGGTTCCATAACCAATAATTTCTGCATAAATGTTCGCTCCGCGCGCTTTGGCATGTTCATATTCTTCTAAAATCAGACAGCCTGCACCCTCGCCCACCACCAAGCCATCACGCTTTGCATCAAAGGGACGCGGTGTTTTTTCTGGGCTGTCATTTTGCGTACTGGTCGCCAGCAGCACATCAAACACCGCAGAACCTGCAGCGCTCAACTCTTCTGCTCCGCCTGCAATCATCACTGTCTGCTTACCGTATTTAATGGCTTCGTATGCCTGACCAATCGCCATGGAACCTGAAGTACAGGCGCTGGACGTTGGAAATGTTTGGCCTTTCAAACCAAAATATACCGTCATGTTGACCGCGCTGGTATGTGACATCATCCGGATATAGGTCGTCGCATTCAGCTTGTTCATATTATTGTCCAGCAGCATGGCGCCAAACTCACCGACCGCATCAACACTGCCGGCAGATGAACCAAAGGCCACGCCAGCTTCACCGCTTTGCAGAATCTTATGGTTGAGCAGGCCAGCATCTTCCAGCGCTTTTTCTGCGCAGACTACAGACATTAATGCTACACGGCCCATGCCACGGGTCACCTTACGGTTAAAATGCTTGGGAACGGTAAAGCTCTCTACAGGACCGCCCAGCTTGCTGCGCAGATCACCATAGACTTCCCAATCGGGCATGTAGCGGATGCCGCTTTTACCTGCTGCAAATTGTTCAAAAATTTGATCTGCGGTTTCACCCAATGAAGTGATGCCTGACATGCCTGTAACGACTACACGTTTCATCAAATCAGTCCTCCATTTACCGAAATCACTTGGCGGGTAATATAGCTGGCATCATCACTACATAAAAACTTAACCGTTTTTGCCACTTCATCCACTTGCCCCATGCGCTGCATTGGAATCATTTTTAGCGCATGTTCTTTGACTTCATCTGTCACCATTTCGGTTTCAATTAAACCGGGCGCCACGCAGTTAACGGTAATTTTCCGTTTTGCTAATTCCAGCGCCAGCGCTTTGGTTGCACCAATTAAGCCTGCTTTGGCAGCACTGTAATTGACTTGTCCGCGGTTGCCCATCACACCAGAAACTGAGGATAATGTGACAATACGCCCGCCTTTTTTCAATCGGATCATCGGCATCATCAATGGCTTAAGCACATTGTAAAAACCATTCAGTGAGGTCGATACCACCTCATCCCAATCATCATCGGTCAAGGCTGGAAAAGCGCCATCACGGGTTAAGCCTGCATTCAGCACTACACCATAAAACGCGCCATACTCAGCCATATCCTGTTCTAAAATTGAGGCTATATTTTCACGGTCGTTTACATCAAACATCAGCACATGACTGCTTTGTCCCATAGTCTGAATTTCTTGCGCTACCTGCTCCGCTTCCTGCTGACGAGAACGCGCATGCACAGTGATATCAAAACCAGCTTTTGCCAATTCTAAAGCAATTGCCTTACCTATACCGCGGCTGGATCCTGTTACTAAAATTCTTCTGCTCACGTTCATTTCCCAATCGCGTCATTCATATTTTCTGGTTCAAATACACTCAGCATGGCGCTAAAGCGATGTTCTTGATATTCAATTTCACAATTAAACTGGCCTAGACCTTCGTGCAGATAACTCTGCTCAACTCGAATACGCACGGTACTGCCCAAAGCGAAATATGGACATGGCAACTGCATTTTACGCGTACCCAATAAAAAGCCGACTTTAGGCGGCAAGCCTTTAGTTTGCCCTTTATGCCCCGCATAGGCACTGATGGTTTGCGCCATTAATTCAATGCTGCTCCATGTCGGCAAACCTTCGGCTTCGCAAAACATCAGCTCAGGTCGAATCTGTAATTCCGCAATCGCAAACTGATCATTGGCTTGAATCAGATGATCCACAAAAACCATGGGTTTTTCATGCGGAATAAACTGTACGGCATCCATCATGGCAAAACGGTTCCTAAAATTAAACTGATATTGCTGCCGCCAAAAGCAAAGGAGTTGCTCATAACATAATGCATCGGCTGCGCTGCATGGCTGTCCAAAACATAATTCTGCTGGGCTAAAGCTGGATCTAATTCACCTGCGTGATGCAAAGGCAGCCAAGACTGATCTAACAGCACCTGCTGGCAAATAAAAGCTTCAATCGCGCCTGCCGCGCCTAGGCAGTGACCCGTTTTATGCTTGGTGCTGCTCAGTGCAACTGGATAATCTGCAAAAACAGTCTGCACCGCTTTAATTTCCATCGCATCATTTTGCGGAGTGGATGTACCGTGCAAGTTTAAATAGCCAATGTCGCTGGCTTTCAAGCCTGCACTATTCAAGGCTTTTTGCATAGCTTCTGCCGCACCTTGTCCTTCTGGATGCGGCGCAGAAATATGCCATGCATCCATAGATTCACCACTTGACAACAGCATCACTGGAGCCGAGTCTTTGGACAATAAAAATAACGCCGCCGCTTCACCAATATTGATGCCGTCACGCTGCGCACCACAAGGCTGGCATATACTGCTGGACAGGCTTTCTAGGCTATCAAAGCCATTTAAAGTTAACTTGCACAGTGTATCTACACCGCCAACCAATACAGCATCGGCCAAATCGGTATTTAGCAGGCGCTGCCCTGCAGCCATGGCTTTGGCTGCCGAAGAGCATGCTGTTGAAATAGTATATGCAGGGCCTTCCCAGCCCAAGTACTGCTGCAGTGATTTGGCTATGCAGCCCATTTCCTGTTTCTGATGCTGCACTGACTCATTAGACAATTGCTGAAAATGCACTTTCAACACAGTTTCATTATCTGCGATGCCTGACGTAGATGTCCCGACAATAACCGCAAGGCGCTGCTTTGCAAATTGCGCGGTATAGACGCGAATATCCGCCTCTATTTGCCGCAAAGCGGTTAAAGCAAATCGTAAATTACGCGAATCTGCAGGCTGTAAATATTCAGGTATGTTTTGTTCTAAGGATGCAGCAGAAGCCCCCACCCAAACCGTGCGCTCTGCAATTAAATCTTGACGCTGCGTTAATGTATTGTCTGCAGTGCACAGTGCATTTTTCAATTCACTGGCATTTTCCCCCAAAGCAGACAAAGCCGCGCTGAACTGTATCCCCACAGCAGAATGGCGCATGATATTGTTATTGGTCACTCTCGCCTCGATCATCTTCCAAAGTATTGCTCACCGCGCTGATTACCATTTGATACGGTACTTGCAGGTTATTCAGTTCAACCGCTCCTTCTAGCGGCTGAATGTTTAATACGGGCTGCTGATTGATATATACCACACCGTCTTTTTGCGTCACAGCCGTTTGCCCTGCATGTAATGCCATGAACTGTGGATAGGTTGCGTACAGAATATCCCGCACCACGTAGTCAAAGGACAAGTATTTCATGGCATCTATACGCTGTTCCACACGAACCTGCTGCCCATCAAAACTAAGTTTAAACAGCTGCTGCCCAGTCAGGCTCAGCGCCAGCATGTCCAGCTGCTGACCGCTTTGCTGCTGATACAGCAAAAAACTGAAGCCATGTTCTTTCCATTGCACTTCAATTTGATCTTGGCGCTGATAGCTTTGCGCGGTCCATTGCGGCGCAGACAAGCCTTGCGCCTTAGGCAGAATTTTAGGCGCCAAGCTTTGACAGCCGCTGCACAAAACAGCGCCAGCCAAAACTAAAGCAGTGATTTTAGCATTTAAATTAAGTGCCATCTGTCATGGTTTCCCGCATTTGCGCTTCGCGGCAATATTCCGCCAATGTGCTCAAACGCTGCTTGGCATTACGGTGAATCGGATTTGTTTCATCCCACGCATAGCCTGCCAAAAGCGAGGCTATCATACGGCGGATTTTTTCATCTTGCTTCTTGGAAAATACCACATCTTGAAATTCGCCTGTATACCAAGATTCCACATAGGCGCGGAACACTTGAATACCTTTGCGCAGCGGTTTTTCATACTGCACCATCCAGTCCACAGACTGACCTTGCAATACTTTATCAACCAAAGGAATGGCCAAGCTAGAAGATTTCAGCGCAATAGTCACCCCTGAAGAGAATACAGGATCTAAAAACTCGCCCGCGTTGCCGAGCAATGCATAATTATGTGAAGCCAGCTGTTTAACATTGGCAGAATAGCCAACCAATGTACGGACTGGCGTATCATGCTTCGCATTGCGCAGCACCTTAGATAAACTCACATCATCCGCCAAAATGCGTTTTTGCAATGCCTCTAAATCATAATCGGGACTACCGTCATAACCGTATTTTTCAAAAAAGTCTTGTTCTGCAACTACACCAAACGATGAACGTCCATCGGCAAAAGGAATCAGCCAATACCATGCACGATGATCTTTTTCGTGCACCGCAATCAAGATTTTTTCACGGTCAAATTCTAGATCATCCAAAATACCGTCTTCAATATGCGTAAATACGGCGCGACGAACTGGGAAATCTGATGGGCTTTCTAAATCTAAAAATTTAGGCAAAATTCGGCCAAAGCCGCTGGCATCCAGAAGAAACTTGCCTTGAATTTGATAAGGCTGACCTTGTTCATCTTTCACCGTTAAAATAGGATGCGCGCTTTCTACATCTACAGCTGTCACTTCATGACCAAAGCGGATGTCTGCACCCATTTTGCCTGCCTGCTGCGCCAGCAAATGGTCAAAATTGGCACGGCGTACTTGCCAAGTAGTGCCCGGGCCTTCACTGAATTTTTGAGTAAAATCATAGAAACTGCGCTGCGGGCCTTTTAGGAAAGCTGCGCCGTTTTTAAATTGAAATGCATATTCTTCGACATGCTCACGCACCGTCTCCAGCAGGCCAGCTTCTTCTAGAAATACCATAGACTGCGGCAGTAGAGATTCCCCAATTGAAAAGCGCGGAAAATATTGTTTTTCGATCACCGTCACTTGATAGCCTTTTTGACGCAGTAAGGCTGCTGCCGAACTACCCGAAGGCCCTGCGCCAATAATTAAAACATCTGTGTGCTGTAGTGTGCTCATTGCACTATTACCTTTTTACTCAGCTTTGGCTGATATTGCTGAACCACAACATGCTCTGCATCGGAAGATGTAAACAATGTTGCATAAATAAATGAAAAAATGACCCCGAGCAGCACCGTCAAGCCAAAGCTGTGAATGGCATAGGTATGGCTAAAGGACAGAAGTCCAAACCCAAAGAAAGTCGACATCATGCATAGAAACAGCGCCATGCCGACCACTTGCGGATGGTCATGCCCATGACGATAGAAAATCGCATAGTCCACGCCAATGCCAATAATCAGGAAGGTGCCCATAATGCTGAACAAATTAATTTCTACGCCTAACCAAGCCTGTATGGCAAAGGTTGTCATCAACGCCATGGTCACGGGAAGCACCAGCGGCAGGATGGATTTTTTCCCATATAGCAGCCCTAAGCCAATGGCTAAAATTGCCAAAGCACTCAGCAGCAGCCACTGTGCTTGCATACGATGCTGCTGAAATAGCTCAGACAGCTGATTAACTGGCCGTAGCAGCTGCACGTTGTGATTGCTTAATTTTTGCAAAGCTGCCACATCATGCACATTTTGCAGCATGACTAAACGCTGGGTAGAACTCATCTGTAAAAAATGCAGCGGATGATCTTGAAACACAGCATCACTCAGCAGCGGCTGATGCTTCAAGTTTACCTGCCAATTCAAAACGTCAGACTCATTCAGTTGCAGCACCTGTGCATAATCACGCAATGCCTGCTTTGGAATGGCTTGAAGCATAGCTACATTCTGCTTTTGCTGCGCCAGAGGCGGCACCCACTGCCCCAGTGCCTGTAGCGCATCTAATTTTCCAGCCTGCTGCAACACAGACAGCTGATCCAGTAAGTACTGTTCATTGCGCTCTAATTCTGCAGATGTTTTGCCTTGTACTACAAAATAATCACTGCCCTGCTGCTGCATAAATCGTTCACGCACATACTGATCTTCCTGCTTTAAGCGTTGATCCATACTTTGCAAGTTACGGATATCATCATTGCTTTTTAAGAACAGTAAACTGCTGCCAGTCACTGCAACTATCAGCGCCATCAAGATATAGCGTAAGCGATTGCGCGCTTGAATGTAGTTGCGCGAATGGCCAATAAAACTCAGCACACGAATCGCAGGTTCGGCATTTAAAGCAGGCAAGCGCGGCAGCAGTAAAATACTGGTAATCCATGCGGCGCTTAGACCGACCATAGAGAACACAGCGATCTGCTTAAAGCCCGGAAATGGCGTAAAGCTCAGTACCACATAAGCCAGCAGCGTGGTCATCAGCCCCACAAACAAGCTCGGCAATAATGGCTTTAAGACGGCAAAACCTTCAATTTGACGGTGCTGCGACTGCATGGCCATAAAGTAAAATGAAAAATCCACACAGACGCCAATCAAACTGGCACCAAAGACCAAAGTCATTAAATGAATTTCGCCAAAAATACTGTAGGTAACAGCAAATGCGACCAAGCTGCCTGTGCCCACCGCGACCATTTCTGTCAGCATGGGGCGGATAGAGCGGAAGCCAAACCACACCAAAAGCAGAATGCCGAGGGTTGAACCGACACCAATCGTCGAAATTTCTTCTTTTGCAGAGTTTGTACCAAATTGCGCAAACAGCAGTGTTCCTGTCCAATGCGGTTTAACCTGCAATTGGCGCAGATGCTGATTCATCTGCTGAATAAAAGCATCGGTCTGTTCTTGATAGGCAATGCTGTAAGGACTGTTCTTAAGCTGCAGCACCACCAATCTGGAAATGCCCTGTTCATCGCGCTTGGTGGCAAAGCCTTGTTCTAGGCTAATATCTGAATTGTTCTGTAACGCGCTAAGCCCCATCGCATAACGTGGAAACAGCAACAGCGGATCACTTTGCAGCATTTCCGCCGTGACCGGCATACCCGGACTCATCAATTGCAATAAGCCTTGCTCTGCTAAGGTGGCATAATCTTTGTGCTGCAGCAGTTCACGATCGCTCTGGGTTAATAGCCCTGCCTTGTGCTGATACAGCAGTTTGGCAAATTTGTCATAGTCCAGCTGAGGACGCATAGGCTGAAATAGTTGGCTTTGATTGGCCTGCGTTTTCAGTAGTTTTGTGGCTTGATCCAGCTGCTGATCATTTTGAGCATCCAGCACTACAAAGACTTTGTCATTCAGCTGATTGCTGACATAGTTTTGCGCACGCTCCAGATTCGCATCTTGATGTGTTTCTGGCAGCAAGGCAAAAATATTGGTCTGAATTTTAATGCCATTGTTCAGCCATGCCGCAGCTAAAACGACCGCAATGACACAGAGTATGACCAGCCAAATGGCTGTAAATTTATTTTGCCAATTGGAAAAGCGCATTTTCCGCAGCCGTTAAAGTTTGAGGTTGAGCGCTTTGCTGACTAAATCGGATGACCGTGCTGTTATTGGCCTGTTCCTGAATCACAATGCGGTTCACATAACGCTGACCTTGAGCATCAACACGGACAAACAGTTTTTTAAATAAACTGCTCTTTGGTGTCAGCACCACATTCCACTGTGCAGGAGTATAATTGGCTGAAACCACATTAAAGTTTTTCGCCAGTGCAGTTTCATTACCAGACATCAGCTGTAAAAACATAGTCGCAACAGAACCATAAGGCGTTTTATCAACTGCAATTTGGCTTGAAGTGCGCTGCGTTTTTTGCACCAGCTTACGCGGCGTCACGATTAGATCTGCTTTCACAGGACTTTGAATTTGCCAAAGCACGCCCTGATTTTTACTGAACAGAACTTCGCCTTTCGAAACATAGGTTTTATTCAGCGAAGCCAATTTTTTCTGCTGTTCAAAATTGGCGCGTACCACTGGCGTTGCCGCCAATTGCGAAAAGACCTGCTTCAATTCGGTATTCTGCGCATGACCTGCAGATGTCATCAGAGCAGAAGCTGTAATCAAACACAGCGGCAATACTGCTTTTAAAATAGGAGATCGAATATTCATCCTACTACTCCGCTTTAAATTCAGACCATACATTTAAACAGTCCAATAAAATTTGAGGCGACTGGTAACACATTTCACGTGTTGCAATCTTCACTGCCACTTGCGTGGTATAACCTTTAGTGAGGCGTCTGCCCGAAATTGCATCAAAAATCTGATACTCAATTTTCAGACGGTTTTCCCATTCTTTTAAAATTGCGCGTACACGGATTTTTTGTTCAAATTCGATGCCCTGCACGTAGCGCACATGGCTTTCAATTACAGGCCATGCATAGCCTGAATCACGCATTTGCGTATAGTTATAATGAAACTGATCCAGCAGCTTACAGCGGGCAATTTCAAAATATTTTAAATAATGCCCATGCCAAACCACATTCATTGTGTCCACATCATGAAAAGGCACATCAATAATCACATCTGCATGCATCGCTTTATCCTTGGCTTATACAGCAATGCTGTTCAAAAGTTCTAAATTTTCAAAACGGTTGACCAGCGCCTGCAGCTCGTTTTGTAAAGGGCGATCTTCCTCCACATAGTTGAAGCTTTGAAGCACCCACTGTTGAAATGCTGTTAATACTGGACTGAGTTCTGTATCTAAACCTTTCAATTGAACCGCCTGCACCGCAGCACAGCTCAATGCCGCCATTACCTGTTCAGTCAGCGCAATCACACGACTCGCATCACGCGCTGCAATGGTTCCCATACTGACTTTATCTTGATTATGACATTCAGTTGAACGAGAAAAAATTGATGCTGACAAAGTCTGTTTCAGCGCTTCTGCTGTCCATGCCGACACCCCAATTTGCACGGCTTTAAATCCATGATTCAGCGGCATGCGTTCTGGGCTTGAACCCGTCAAGTTGCGCGGCAGGCCGTTATTCATTTTGTAATCGACCAATTGCGCGAGCTGGCGGTCCATCAAGTCTGCAATATTGGCAATCATGATTTTTAAACTGTCCATGGCCTGCGCAATATGACCGCCATAGAAATGTCCGCCATGCAGTACACGCAAATTCACAGGATCAATCAATGGATTGTCATTGCTGGAATTTAATTCATTTTCAATAAACTGGCGCAGCCACACTTTTGAGTCTTCAAATACGCCAATAATATGCGGTGCACAGCGCAGTGAGTAACGGTCCTGCAGACGTGAACTTTGGTGCTCTGTCTGCACTTGGCTGTTCAGCCAAACACGCAGTTGCGCAGCAATCTGCTGCTGGCCTGGATGCGGCTTTTGCGCAAATAAGACCTCATCAAAATGGCTTGGATTACCTTCCAGCGCCAAGACATTCAATGCTGTCACCATGGTGCTGGTCAAGGCTATCTGTTCTGCTTTTTTATAATTCAAGCAGGCAATAGCCGTCATCACTGCCGTGCCATTCATCAACGCCAAACCTTCTTTAGGGCGCATCACTAAAGGCTGCATGCCTTTTTCAGCATATACCTCTGCAATGGGTACAATCTTGCCTTGATAATACACATCACGCTCACCGACCAAAGCACCCGCAATATAAGACAATGGGGTTAAATCACCGCTAGCGCCGACAGAACCTTCCGATGGAATGACGGGAATCACATCTTCATTCAGCATCCACGCCAAACGCTGCAGCAAGGCATGCGATACACCTGAATAGCCACGTGCCAGCGAACATAACCGTACGGCAACCACTGCACGCGCGGTGATTAAATCCAAATTTTGGCCCATACCGCAGCCATGAAAGCGTGACAAATGCAAAGGCAATTCATTCACTTGATGCGGTGGAATTTCCACAAGGCAAGAATCGCCATAGCCTGTGGTTACGCCATAAATAACGCCTTCATCCTGCAATAACTGATCGAGAAAATCTGCGCCGCGCTGAATCAATGCATTCCACTCATCTGAAGCAGGCAGTGCTACTTGATGTTCTTTACGCGCAACAGCCACAATATCTTCAATGCTGAGAGCGAATTCCCCAATCGTTAACACAAGACTTATCCTTTATTCCAAAAATTATAAAAATTAAACCATTGATACGGCGCACGCATGCAATGCTTTTCCAGCAGCTGCACATATTGCCGAGTGGTCTGCTGCATGGCTTGCATGCGCTCTTTACGCGGCCAGTTCAGCTGATCGGCCACTTTATGAATATGCACTTCAAAATGCGCTTGCACCCGATAGCAAAACACCGCCAAAACGGGCGCTTTCAATAAACTTGCCAAAATCCACGCGCCTTGCGGCCACAGCGCCTGTTCCCCTAAAAACTCAACAGGCTGGACACGGCCAGACTGCACAGGTACACGGTCGGCAGCCACAATCACCCACTCACCTTGATCCAGCTTATCTTGCAAAATCAATGCGGTTTCAATACCCAACTCATCTACCGAAACCAAATTCACATCGGCATGCTCATTCAGCTTCTTTAAAAATTCATTAAATTTTGTCGCGTGCTTTTGATAGACCAGCACATTAATTTTTTGCGGATGCTCAGATTTCACTGCTCGCAGCAGCTCGATATTGCCAAAATGCGACACCACAATCACTGCGCCTTTTTGGTAATGCGCACGGAAATGTTCATGCCCATGCAGCTGCAGTTCTTGCTCGGCCACATTGCCCAGCCAGCCTTCAATTTTATCTAAAATGCATTCGCCAAACTGCATGAGATGCGTATAGGTCTGCCCCATATGCGGCTCAGACGCAAAAGGTGATTGACTGCCTGCAAAATGATGCAGCTTTTTTAAATACAGTAAAGAAGCTTGGCGTGCTGTGTTTGAAAACAGCCAATACCACATAATCACAAAATACAGCACCAATCTGCACAGCCAGCGTCCACCCAATCGGTAAAAGCCGAGCATCAGCATCAGTGGCAACATGCCGCCACGCTCTTTGATGCTGCTCCATTTGGGAGTCTTTTGTTCTGACACGTTTTGCTCTGACACGCTTAGCCTTTCACTTTGTAATACAGCAATTTGGGTAAGCGCAGCAGCATGCCGCCCAATAACCGGCTATGCGCGCGAGCCATCCCTAAATTATCTCGCCAAACATTAAAATGCGAAATACCGTCTTCAGGATAGATGACCCGCGTCGGCACATTCACAAAATGTACATTTTCCCATTTCAAGCGCACCAAAATTTCTGAGTCAAAGCCCATACGGGGCTGAAATTTAGCGCTATTCAGTACTTTTACTGTCTGCGCCAGCGGATAAACTCGAAAACCGCACATACTGTCTTTAATTTCAAAGGATAGGCTGTTAATCCACACCCAAATGTGCGTGGCATAACGGCCATATAAGCGTTTTTTCGGCACAGATTCATCAAATACAGGCAGACCAATCACCATCGCTTCTGGATGCTGCGTCGAGGCATCTAAAAAGTGCTGAATATCATTCCAGTCATGCTGACCATCCGAGTCTAATTGCAAGGCGTGACTATAGCCCTGCTTATATGCATGCTGCAGCCCCGTCATAACCGCCCCGCCCTTGCCTTGATTGACTTCATGCTCAACCAAATCCAGTAAAGGATTATCTGCAGCCAATGACCGCAGCACCGCTGTACATTCAGCATCACTGCCATCATTCACCATAATAATAGGCAACTGAAAAACGTTTAGATGCGTAGTTAAGGCCGCCAAATAATGCGGATGGTTGTAAACTGGAATTACAAAGCAATGCTGCATTCTTATACCCTCGGCTTATTCTTCTACCGCTGAAACAGCAAACAGCAGCCGCCCAGAAGCCAATGTTTTATCGTGTTGTTTCAGTTCAAAACTGACTTTGTGCGCCTTTCGCATCAAGGATAAATCCACACATTGATAAGGACGAATCAAGTCCTGAAATTTTAACTGCTCAAAACCATTGCACCATTGCAAATCCGCCCAATGCTGCTTTGCAAAATGCTGAATGAAGCCAATTTGACCAACGCCTGGATAAATTGGAAAATTCGGAAAATGTCCTTTAAAGCATTCTAACTCAGGACTGAATTCCAGCGCTAAATTAAGCTGCTCATCGTGTATCTGCTGTGTCAAAATTACAGGCAGCTGCATTGGCTGAAACAAAGACTTTAAATACTGCTTATTGAGTTTTGATTGCGCATTTTGCGGCATCAGGGACAAGAAGCGCCATTGCCGCGGAATGGCAATGCTTTCCAGCTTTTCACTTAATTGTTTTTTTAGCTGCGCTACGAATGCCGCTTTGCCCATTTCCTGCAGATGCTGACGCGCTTCATCCGTCAGCACAGCCACCGCGGCTAAAATTTGACGGTGCTCTTTTTCATACACCAAAACGTGGCATTGCTGTACAGCATTTAAATCTGCAATTTTCAGCTCAATGGCATCGAGGCTTAAACGCTTTTCTTCCAGTTTCACAATTCGGTCTAAACGGCCCAGCAATCGAAATGGGCTCTTAGGGTTCGCCATTTCTGTCAGTTCGACTTTATCACCCGTCAAAATCCAGTCTGTACTAAATGCATGATTGGTTTTGACTGCCAATTCTTGCTGTTCCTGAGCCTGAATATCAACATTGGCAAAAGGAGTCCATAAGGCATCATCCTGCTGACGATGCGCAATTCCGCCTGTTTCAGAACTGCCAAACACTTCTGTAATGGGACTGTTCAAATATGGGCGGACACCCGCATCCAGCTTGCCGCCAGAGGAATACACCATAATACAGTCTTGCAGCAGCACATCCTTGGTCCAGCGCTTGAGCAAGGCTGGGCTGGAAATCACATAGTTTGGCAGCTGTAAATGCGCAATTTTCTTTTGAATATCGGCCACATCTTCAGGAAAGGCCAATTGCTTTTGATAAAAGCTGCGCCCGCTCGCCAAAGGCCACAGCAGTTTAAATAGTAAGCCATATATATGCTGATGACTGACTGTTGCAATTGCGATGGCCTGTTCGGGCAAAGTAAAGCTAGCATCTAGGCCGCAAACTTCATTAAACAGCTGCTGTAAGGTGCGAGGAATTTTTTTCGGTTGGCCTGTAGAGCCTGATGTATAAAAATACACCTGCGCCTGATTTAAAAAGGCGTCATCAAATTCAAAAGTTTCTTGATGCTTTTTATCTGAGCTTTTACTACGTTTTAGAAAATAGATCTGCTCGGCAGCCAATTCTTTTTCTAAGTCACTGACACGGTTTGGAGGCAGCAATACCTGTTTTTTTGCCTGCAAAGCAGCAAATAGCAGCACCAAAAACTCATAACTGTCTTGTTCCCACAGCGCCCAAACAGGTTCAGATGACATGCGGATCTGAGTTGCCTGCAGCGCAACATCCTGCCAAAAATCCTGAAATGAAATTTCACGTAGATCAGACTGAATACATAAAGTTCGGGATGAATGCAGATGGTGCTGAAAATGACAAGACATAAATGTTATTTCTAAACCGTGATTATTTTCTAAATTAAAAAAATGAAAATGACGCTATTTTTGCGCCTGATGCAATCGCTGCTGGCGTTTGCGCAGCAGGTACTCTCCGAGCAATAAAATACCCATCAACACATAGGAAATAAAACCGTTATACAGCACCCAAATCTTCATTGACACAAAATACACCGTCCATAATGCAATCAGCGCATTGATAGCAAAAAATCCGCACCACACTTTGGTGACTTGACGTGTCCAATGCACACCTTCTGGCGGTAAGTCTGGCTCAGCTAACCGCGCAAAGCGCTCAATCATGGATGGCGGTTTGATTAAGGTCATACTGAAAAAAATCAAAGCACCCACATTCATGCAGACTGGGTACAGTTTTAGCCACGCATGATCTTTAAGTATCAAGCTTAGCCCACCGCAGAGTATAGCAAAGCCGGTCAAAGGCCACAGCAAAGCATTGCCCTTGCTGAACATGCGCATCATGCCCAGTGCAATCAGCAACACACTCACCCATGCATAGTGGCCTTTTGCCAAACCATAGCCGACAAAAAAAGGATAGAGAATCAACCCGATTACTGCTATCCCTTTAAAAACTTCATTCATTCAGCTGACATATTCTGAATGACGGCTACAACGTCCTGTACGGTGCGGACATTTTTAAAATCTTCCGGATTTACTTGCTTACCGGTTAATTCTTTAATCTTTACGACCAAATCAATCGCATCGATGCTGTCTACATCCAAATCTGTTGCCAGATTGGACTCAAGCTGTACATCTTCAGGCGCGATTTCAAACAATTCGTCCATCCATTCGCGCAATTTTTCTAAAACGGTTTCTTGTGCAAGCATAGCAACCTCTTATGCTGTTTTCTGAGCTTCAACTAAAGCCACTAAGCTTTGAATTGATTTAAAGTGTTCTTTGGTTTCTGCAGACTCTGCATTTAAATGAATGCCGTAACGCTTTTTCAATGCCAAGCCCAGTTCCAATGCATCAATTGAATCCAAACCCAGACCATCGCCAAATAAAGGCGCTTCTGTTTCAATGTCTGCAATGGTGATGTCTTCTAGGGCAAGCACATCAATAATCATTTGCTTCAATTCATCAGCAAGATTGTTCATTAAAGGATAACTCTTGGTTAAAAAACCACTGTAATTGTTGATTTAATTGACGTACATTTTTTGGATTGACCGTTACATCATCCAATACGTCTTCCACTTGGATCGCATCCAAAACTTTCACGTGAATATGAAAAGGCTGTTCTGGGATGTGATACCACTTTTCATTTTTGGTCAGGGTCGAAGGTGTACATGTAATCAGTACTGGCCGAATCGGCACACCTGCACGTAAGGCAATATTGGCAGCGCCGCGCTGAAAGTCATTCAGCTGCTTATCTTTTTCAGTCCGTGTCCCTTCTGGGAAAATCAGTAATGATGCCGCGTTATCCTGCTGCAGTTTGTTCACGCAATCCTGAATAAATTGTTCTGAACCTGCATTTAGAATATAGCCCGCACTCTGCACAGGGCCTTTGGTAAATGGGTTAGACCACAGCGTCTGTTTGACCACGCAATTTGCCTGTTCCATTAAACCAATTAATATCACAACGTCAATCAGTGTCGGATGATTGGCAATCACCAACTCCTGCTGACTGTGCTGCAGTTTTTCCAGCCCTTCAACTTCATAGGTCATAATGCCTAGCTTAACCATCATTTCAGTAAAGCCTTTAAAGCTGTGCTTAATGACTTTTTGCGTGCGCTGTATGCGTAAGGCTTCATCTTGGGTACTGAGTTTCACCAAAGGCGCAACAAGGCCACCTATCGCTGCTCCACCTGCTCCAAAGCTGGCAAAACTAAAGCCTGTCGCACCGACACGCCAGACATAATTGGCTTTTTTCTTGATATTTTTTAAGTTCAGCATTTTGTCCACGCAGCGCTTTCAAATTGACTGTCATCTTGCCAGAAATGATAAAATTGTAATGCCTGTTGAAAATACGTCTGTATATCCGAATGGTGAGAAAGATCCAGCTTTAAATTTTCAGGTTGCAGTGAAACCACTGCGCTCATGGCAAAAGCAGTAAAGGGCTGATGTTCAGCATACAGTTCAGGTAAGGCTTCATCATAATACACCACCAACGCGCGGCTGGCTTCGGGCATCGTCTTGAGCCAAGCATAGGCTTCAATCAATGCATCATTCCAAGAACCAGCTAAACTGGTTGAAGGAGTAGCGTCTTTGCATAAGATCGAATACAGACCGGATACAGCGTTATGTACAGAAGTTGAAAACTGCGTCGGCGATGGTGTTTGCTCATGCAGCACATCTTCTAAAATTTTCAGGGTCTTGGTTTCATCACCATACTGCGAAACCCATACAATATAGTCAACGCGCTGTTTTGCCAAAACCTGCATAGCCGAGTTTAAAGCCAGCTTCGCCACCAATGACAAACGGCGACGCTGCATTGCAGGAATTTGCTCTAAGGCAGGAAATACCTCATCGGCCCGGCTCATCACCAGCCGAGACATATTCATAAGCACCATGCGCTGTATTTCCTTAGCCTTTAAAACATATATTTCAGAATGGTGCGGATTATAGCATTGACGATTTTTTTTTTACAGAATATATGTTGACCGTATGAAATATCATAGATTTAGTTATATTTCCCCATGAAATAATATAAAAGCTAAAATATAAAAAAACCCGCACGCAGCGGGTTTTTTATACAGCTTTATTTTTAGCTACCTTGTACCAAGCGACGTGCGCTGATAATGCCTGGTTGTTGCTCTAGACGTGCCAACAGTTTCGACAACTGCGCCAAGCCTTTCACTTCAATCAATAGCTTCATATTGGCAATACCATCACTCTCGGAAATGGTATTCACCTGACGAATATTGATTTGGTCTGAGAAAATCACTTGAGTCAGATCTTTAAGCAAACCACGACGGTCATAAGCTTCCACCACGATTTGTACACTTTGACCACGAGTTGGCTGCATTTCCCAATCCGCTTCAACCGCACGTTCAGGCTCTTGCCCAATCATACGGATATAATCCGGACATGCGACCTTATGGATACTTACGCCACGATTCAGGGTGATATAACCAGCAATCGATTCACCATGCACAGGCTGACAACACTGAGCAATGTGTAGTTCTACATTGTCCAAACCATCAATCAAAATACCATGCGCCGAAAGCGTATGACTTGCACGTGGGTTCAAGGTTGGTTTTAACACCAGTTCAGGCTCATCCTGATCGAGGTGCATATGACGGTTAACCTGATTGATTAAAGCATGCAAGCTAATGTCACCACTCACCAAGCCAATCAATATATCTTCACCCAATTTCACATTAAAATGATTGCAGTAATCATTCAAATCGATACTTTTCGGGTGAATCGCCAAACGTGACAATTCTTTATTCAGAATCTCACGTCCCACTTCCAAGTTTTTACTACGGTCTTGCTGACGGAACCAATGACGCAACTTATCACGTGCACGAGCCGTCTTGATATAACCCAGCGAGTTTACCAACCAATCTCGGTTAGGCTCACGATCTTTCTTGGTTAAAATCTCGACCTGTTCCCCAGTTTTTAGGGTATAGGTTAAAGGTACATAACGTTGGTTCACCCGTGCTGCATAGCACTTGTTGCCCACTTCAGTATGCACATGATAGGCAAAGTCAAGCACGGTCGAACCGCGTGGTAATTCTTTGATATCACCATCACGACTGAACACATAGATTTTCTCAAAATCTTCAAACTCTTGGATTTGTTCGAAGTTTTCAGAAGCCTCATCTTCTTTATGGGCGCTAGCATCATTTCGTTCTTGATAATGTTCAAGCACTGCACGTAAAGAATGTAAGCGATGATTAAATGAATAATCTGTGGTTTTAGAACCTTCTTTATAGTTAAAGTGCGAACACACCCCGAGCTCAGCTTCTTCGTGCATATTATGCGTACGAATTTGCACTTCTAAAGATTTGTTCTCTGCAATCACGGCCGTGTGCAGTGAGCGATAACCATTGGCTTTCGGGTTAGTAATATAATCATCGAACTGATGCGGAATATGACGCCAAATCTGATGAACGATCCCCAGTGTGTGATAACACTCAGGTACATTATCCACCAAAACGCGAACTGCTCGAATGTCATAAAGCTGATCAAAGCTCAGGTTCTTACTCTTCATTTTTCGATAAATCGAATAAATGTGTTTCACCCGACCATTAATCTCGGCCTCAATGCCATGATCTAACAGTTCTTTACGCAACTTTTCTGTCACGAACTGAATATATTGCTCACGCTCTAAACGTTTTTCATTCAGTAAAGAGGCAATTTCTTTATAGCGTTCAGGTGCAAGATAACGGAAAGCAAGATCTTCAAGCTCCCACTTAAGCTGTGCAATTCCTAAACGGTGCGCGAGCGGCGAGTAAATGGTTAAAATTTCTCGTGCGACACGCTCTTGTCGCTCTTTGGTTGAGTGCGCCAACTCACGTAATGCATAGGTACGTTCAGAAAGTTTGATTAATACAACACGAACATCTTCGGTCACCGAAATCAGCATTTTATAAATGCCGGTCAAATGTTCACGCTGGTTATTATTAAAATGATCTTCTAGACGTTTATTTTGCTCGATCAGGTCAGACAACTTACCCATGGCAAGCGTGCCTTTCACCAAAGCATGCACTTGATCGCCAAATTTGCTTTGGACTTCTTCTAAACTGGTTACGCCTTCACGAACACTTCGATACAGCATGGCTGCTGATAACGTATCTTCATCCGCATACAGATGAGCAAGAATATCCGCCATTTCAATACCGGTATAGAAGGTATTCGAGCGATGGTTGACCGTTGTTTCAAGTTCATTCTGTAAGGTCAGATGTGCAACTTCTTCGAGTTGCTTTAGAGGAGCCCCGTCAAACATGCCACTCACACGCTCTAGCCATTCAGCTAAATCATGCTGTGCTTGCTCGGCATGTTCTACAGTCGTTTCCTGAGACAGCTCATTGAGACGTCCAGGTAATTGTTCACGTACTGTGACCATACCCTACTCCTAGTTTTCTACGCTTCATAACTTTTAATCGTTTATCTGATTTTCTTTTTCGAACAAAGCAATCGATTCGACATGCCCTGTATGGGTAAACATGTCCATGACACCCGCTTTTTTCAAACGGTAGCCTTGTTGTACCAGCATTCCAGCATCGCGTGCTAGTGTTGCAGGATTACATGACACATAAACGATTCTTTTTGCACCAAATTTGGGCACATAACGCATTATTTCTTCTGCACCAGATCGTGGTGGGTCTATCAATAATGCATCAAATCCTTGTTTTGCCCAAGAATGATGCGAAAAATCTTTTGTTAAATCTTGTGAATAAAATTTCAGTTGCGAAAGGCCATTGTTTTGTGCATTTTCTGCACCACGCTGAACCATTTCTTCACTCCCTTCAACTGCAACGACTTGACCCGTTGAACCCACACATTGAGCAAGTGGTAAAGAAAAGTTTCCTAAGCCACAAAACAGATCTAGAACTCGCTCACCTTGTTGTAACTGAAGCAATTCACATGCCAGTTTCACCATTTGCGGATTAATCGTGGAATTCACTTGTGTGAAGTCCTGAGGATTAAAGCCAAATTCCACAGCAAAGTCACTTAGACCATAGTGCAGACGCATCGGTGCATCGGAATGATCCACACGATGTAAGCTGTCTGGCCCCTCAGGTTGTAAGTACAGTTGCCACTCTTTATGTAACGCAAATTTTACTAATTGGTTGACATCTTCCGCGCAAAGTTCCGCCGTATGACGAATCAGGAGAGCAATTTCTTGATCTCCCATGGCCAGTTCAATATGCCCAATATCTGCTTTACCTTGCAGACTTTGTAACAATTGTTTGAGTGTGGTGATTGAGCCAAACTCACGATCCAACACCATACAACGGTCAATCGAAGTCAGTTTATTTGACTGGCTCTCACGAAAGCCGACCACGAGCTTATCTTTTGCAGGTAGGTAACGCACACCGATACGTGCTTTGCGACGGTAATCTTCACGCAATGAACGTAACGGAGCTAACCATTGATCAGGCTGAATGCCGGCAAAATGTTGCAAATGTGATTGTAAAACATCTTGTTTTAAACGAATTTGCTCGTCGGGATGGATATGTTGCATGCTACAACCACCGCAGACCCCATAATGTGGGCAGGCCGGTTTTACTCGTAGTGTAGACTCTTCACTCAGCAATTCCAGACTGTCTGCTTCTTCAAGACGCTTAACGACATTGGTAATACGCGCACGCACTGTTTCACCCGGCAAGGCATAACGGATAAAGACTTTCTTACCGTGTTTTTCTGCAGGATGATCTGGATGCGTCCCAAAGTGCGCTATGCCTCGCCCCTCATGTGAAAGCGATTCAACCTGAAATGTATAAATGGGTTGTTGGGCTTTTTGGGGTTTGGCTTTGTGTTTCATGCGTACCTAATGTGTGGAAGATGGGAAATCAGATTGGGTGAATTCGGTACGTTGCGAGGTTTGCTGCCATACCAATAAAAAGTCAGCGTGTTGCGGCTGAGTTTGTAAATATTGAATCGTACTTTGAATCAAGTGCTGATGATCATTCAACAATAACTGTCCTTTCAGCAACAGCCAGCGTAAATAAATCAACCATGTATTGAGCACATCACCTTCACAGTAGCTGGTCAGTTCCGTCCACTGTTGTTCGCGTACATATTCAGGCACATGGTAGCCACCATCACCACGTTTACCGGGGAAACCGAGTAAATGTGCTGCATCGTCAAGTTTTTGAAAATGACGACCATGGAACATGGCCATGACATCCATCAAATCTACATGACGATGATGATAACGATTCTGGTAGTTATTATAGCGCTTTTGCGTATCAATCTCGCCCTGATCGAACAAACTTGGTGCAGATAGTCCGTGATACATGGCACGGAACAAAATTACAGGCAAATCAAACTGCGAACCGTTCCAACTAACCAAGGTCGGATGACGCTTTTCAAAAATAGAAACGAATTTTTTTAAAATTTCAGCTTCGCTATTGTCTTCACGGCTAAATGAAAACAACTTCATGCCCTTTTCATCAATCCATAGTCCAGAGATACAGACAATTTCATGCAAGGCCAAACGCTGAAAATCCGTGCCCGCCTCTTGGCGACGCAGTTTAGTCAGCGCAGCATCTAGATCCACCTCAGGCAGATCCAGTCCATACAAATGCGCACCTGACTTCAAATCTGTCAGTGTTTCGATATCAAAAATTAAAACAGGTAAACGCATAAGTACTCACCAGTGCCAATCGGCCACTGTAATTATTCAGGATCAACAACAGAGAATAGACCAGTAGACAAGTATCGGTCACCACGGTCACATACGATGCAAACAATCACGGCATCCGGATTTTCTTCAGCCAATTTAACTGAAGCCCATACCGCACCACCCGATGAGGTACCTGCACTGATACCTTCTGTACGTGCTAAACGACGAGCTGTTTTTTCCGCTTCAATTTGCGGAATATCCATAATGCGATCAACACGTGAAGGGTCAAAAATCGTAGGAAGATATTCTTGTGGCCAACGGCGAATACCGGCAATGTTTGAACCTTCAGACGGTTGTAAACCAACAATTTGAATATCCGGATTTTGTTCTTTTAAATATTTCGAAATCCCCATAATGGTCCCAGTGGTTCCCATTGAGCTGACGAAATGTGTAATTTTACCGCCTGTTTGTTTCCAAATCTCAGGCCCCGTAGTGAGGTAATGTGCTTCCACATTGTCCGGGTTACCAAACTGGTTTAGGACTAAACCTTTGCCGTCTTTTTCCATTTGAAGGGCAAGATCACGTGCTTCTTCCATGTTTTCAGATTCGATCAGTTCAGCACCGTAGGCACGCATGGCATCTTTACGCTCTTGGCTAGAACTTGCAGGCATGATCAAGGTCATTTTATAGCCACGCATTGCTGCAACCATAGCTAAAGCAATCCCTGTATTTCCGCTCGTCGCTTCAATCAACGTATCACCCGGTTTAATCTGACCACGCTTTTCCGCTTGCATAATCATGTTATATGCAGGGCGATCTTTGACCGAACCCGCTGGGTTATTGCCTTCTAACTTGGCTAATACTGTTGCTTGAGTATGACTTGCCAGACGCTGTAAACGCACTAACGGCGTGTTGCCGACGTAATGGTCTAATAAAAAATCGTCTGCTTGAAAATCAGGGGTTGTATTACTCATTATTCACACCTATATCGAGGTGCGCCTATTGTATGAAAAAATGCCTTTGCCTGCACCCATTTGCCTAGCTTTTTCGCGAAAGTGATTAAAGCGCAATCAGTTTTAAATAATCCATGCTAATATTCGGGGCATAAGGAATAAACTTCTTAAACCATGTCAAATATCAACAAAAAGCTTTTTAAACGCCTACACTTAAATCATGCCTATGGTCAGTTGATTGCACTTATTTTTGTGCCGATCACCATTTTGGCCTGTGTCGGTGCGATGTTGGTAATAACAGAAACCTCCAATGCAGCCAAAGCACAACAAAGACAAATGGCTGTTGCGATTCTGACGCGCTATCAACCGACATCAGAATCGGCTATAGAGTTGCTCAACCATTATCCGTGGCAGTTTGATCAAGCTCGTAATGCCATGCAAAGCATGTTGAACGAAAAACATTTGATTCGTGCTGCGATTATAGATTTCAAAGGCAATAACCGCCTGAGCATTGGCTTTCAAGATCAAGCTATTTGGCCTGCTTTTGACAGTAAAGCATCTTTTATTGGACCAATTCCACATCAGGGTAACCATGTTTATGCCCTGAAAATTTCAGATTCAACCCAGACGCCGGCATGGTTAAGCATTGAACTGGATAATCAACCGCTGCAAATTGCCCGCTATCGCGTGTTAATCGTGTTGATTGCAACAGGTTTATTGACGCTCTTATTACTTTTGCTGTGTTTGAATTTCTATTCACGTCGTTGGATTGCACCAATGTACGAAATTCGTATGCAGTTACAACGTTTAAATGCCGACACCCTAGATCAGCACATGATCATTAACAGTACTGGCGAACTCCGTTTATTACAGCGTGATATTGCCAATGTGGTTAAACGCTTGCATTTCAGTTTCTTAGAGTTACGTGAACATACCGAACAAACTGAAGATGACTTAAGACGCACCCTCGATACTTTGGAAGTGCAAAACATCACCTATCGTCAAGCTCGTGACCAAGCGATCCATGCCAATCAGTCGAAGTCGGTGTTCTTAGCCAATATTTCCCATGAACTGCGCACGCCACTTAACAGTATTGATGGCTTTATTCATCTTTTACTGCGCCAAGGCAACCTCAGTAATGAGCAAAATTTATATCTACAAACGATTCGTAAATCTTCAGCGCATTTATTGGCTTTAATTAATGACGTGCTTGATTTCTCGAAAATCGATGCAGGCAAACTAGAACTCGAAACTGCGCAATTCGACTTAGAAGAAGCCGTCTTTGATGTGATGGATATGTTGTCGCCATTGGCAGCACAAAAACACATCGACATGACCTTCTACTATGCGGACAATGTGCCGAAATTTGTGGTTGGTGATGTCCTACGCTTCAAGCAAATTTTGACCAACTTAATTTCAAATGCAATTAAATTCACTCCAGATGGTGAAATTATTGTCCGTGTCCGTATGGAGCACGATGACATCGGTCAATGTCTGCTGCACTTTAGTGTGCAAGACAGTGGTATCGGCCTAAGCGGTACCGACCGTAAGAAACTGTTTGAATCCTTCTCGCAAGGTGATGCATCTGTTACCCGTCAATTTGGTGGTACAGGTTTAGGTCTTGCCATCTCCAAACAATTGGTCAGCCTGATGCATGGACAAATTGGTTTTGAAGATAACCAAGAACGTGCCCCAACGGAAAAAGGTTCAACCTTCTGGTTTACTGCGCGCTTTGTGGTCGATGAAGAAATTGAAATTGTGCATCCACAATTTAGCAATCTACAAGTCGTTTCCTACTTAGCACATCCAGCAACCGCCAATGTCCTGCGTCATTACTTAGAAAATTATGATGTTGAACATATTGAAACGCAGTCAATCCTAGATTTATTTAGTCGACTCAATCAGCTAAAAACCAATGAAAATATCTGGTTAATTGTTGACCATAGCGGCGACTCTGAAGCTTTACTGAAAGAAATTCGTCATCGTTATAGCGGTAACTTAGCGGTTTATGGCTACCAAATGATGCTCGATCCAAGCATGTTGAACGAGTACCGTGCTCGCCCATTGCATCAACCACTTAGCCGTACAGCATTGGTTCATTTATTGAGTAATGAGCCTTGGTTTGATCAGGAGCAACATGAAGAATTTAATGGTCAAGGTCTGCACATTTTAGCTGTCGACGACCATTTACCAAACCTGATTGTGCTTGAAGCCCTGCTCTCTGAGTTGAATGTGAAAACCACCAAGGCTTTGAGTGGACAAGAAGCCATTGAAATCATTCAAGCTCGCCAAGAGCAAGGTTTGACGGCTTTTGACCTCATCTTTATGGATATTCAAATGCCAGTGATGTCAGGTGTCGATACTACGCGTGCCATTCGTTCACTTGAGTCGACTTTTGAAAATCATAAGCGCCTTCCAATTATCGCTTTGACGGCACATGCGCTCTCCGATGAAAAACAAAAGCTCCTGCAAAGTGGTATGGATGACTATGTCACCAAGCCCATTCAAATGGATCAAATTATTCAAATCTTGACCCAATGGACTACCGATAACTTTAAGAAAGTGCCGGTTTTAGAGCGCAGTTCAGTGATTGAAGCCCTAGAGCCGAGTATTTTAGATTGGCAACAAAGCTTGCTGTTGGCCGCGAATAAAGAAGACCTTGCGGTCGATTTACTGAAAATGCTCGTCGATAGCTTTGAGCAAGAAATCCATGAAATGGCACAGCTCATCGAAGATGAAGATTTTCCACAATTAGAGCATGTGCTACATCGGCTTTATGGCGCAACCCGCTATGTGGGCGCTCCGACCCTCCAAGAGGTTTCAGGTCAATTTGAGCAATTTGTATCGACCTTACGTAAGGAACGCCGTAAAGCGGATGACGCTTTTGTCCAAGAAACCCTGAACCGTTTTGATGAGTTAAAAAATGTCATGGCACAAGTTGAACACGCAGCTCAACAAATCTTAGCCAAACAAAATAATTAAGCGCAGTCCGACTAAAGTCAGTGCCGTCCAGCTTCTGTTGTGACTGCACTGTCATGTATCCTGTCAGGGTGCATGCTATGCTCGGGCGCAGAAACAACAAGAGTAATTACCATGGCTTTATTACGAGTAGAAAAAAATAATGGCATTGCAACGGTTTACTTAAACCGTCCAGAAAAACGTAATGCAATGAGCTTTGCATTGCTCAAAGAATTGGTTAGCACCGCTGAAAAATTAAAAAAAGATCGTAGCTTACGCTGTGTCATTTTAACCGGTGAAGCCAATGTATTTAGTGCTGGCATTGATTTGGCTGACCTAAATGATCCGAAAAATCGTGCCTATGCTGCATGGGAACTGTTAAAACCCGGTCAAAGTTTATTTCAAAAAGCCTTTCTGATTTGGCAGCAACTTCCTGTGCCGGTGATTGCCGCACTTGAAGGCTTTTGCTTTGGTGCAGGCATGCAACTTGCCTTGGCTGCCGATATCCGTATTGCCCACCCGAAAACGCAAATGTCGATTATGGAAAGTCGTTGGGGCTTAGTCCCTGATATGGGCTTAACCCGCTCACTCAAAGGTGTGATTGGACTGGATTTAGCCAAAGAATTAACCCTTACAGCACGTATTTTTGACGCAGAATATGCCAAGGATATTGGCTTAGTGACGCATTTAAATGTACAGCCTTTGCTTCAGGCACAGCAGTTAGCCGAAGAATTATCGCAACGTTCACCAGATGCCTTGGCAGCGGCAAAACAAGTGCTAGATGCTATGGAACATAGTCCAAAACGCTCTTTACGCTTAGAAAAAATCTGGCAATTAAAATTACTGCTCGGCAAAAACAGCCAATTGGCACGTAAAAAAGACAAGAACCCAGAGGTTCAGTTTTTACCACGCCAATTTAAGTAAAATAGTCACACAGGATAGATTGAGTACAGCACATGGCGTTTGATCGTAATACAAAAATTGCATTTCTAGGTATGGGGCTGATGGGTAGCCGTATGGCCACGCGTCTCATTCAGGCAGGATTTGAAGTTGCGGTGTGGAACAGAACTGCTGCTGCGTGTGATGAGTTGATTGCGATTGGCGCGACAGCGCTTCAATTGGAGAAGATTGCCCATTATCCTGTAGTTTTATCTTGTCTCGCAGACGATGCTGCTGTTGCCGCGGTGTATGCAAGCATCGAAAATCATTTAGCGGCAGGACAAATTATTGTCGATTTTTCGAGTCTTTCTGTAAATCAAACCCATCAATTGGCTCATGCTGCAAAGTTAGAACAAGTCACTTGGATTGACTCTCCTGTTTCGGGGGGCACAGCAGGCGCTGAGCAAGGCACCTTGGTCATCTTTGCCGGTGGTGATGCTCAAACGATTCAAAATTTGAGTCTGATTTACAATGTTTTATCTCAACGTGTTACCCGCATGGGCGACTCAGGTACAGGTCAAGCCACCAAAATTTGTAATCAGCTGATCGTCGCTGCCAATAGCACGTTAATCGCAGAAGCTGTCGCATTGGCCGAGAAATCAGGTGTAGACACCACGTTATTAGCACCAGCGCTTGCCGGTGGATTTGCAGATTCAAAGCCTTTTCAGATTTTAACCCCACGCATGGCAACGCATCAGTTCGAGCCTGTGCAATGGAAAGTTCAAACTTTATCTAAAGACCTGAATAATGCAGTCCAACTGGCTGCCCAGTTTGAATTAAGCATCCCTGTTGCCAGCCTTGCTTTATCGCAACTCAAAGCCCATCAGGACAATGGTTTTGCAGAAAAAGATTTAGCCACCATCATTCAACATGTCGAACAAAACTAACAACTCCCACTTTAGAAGTGAATTGCTTCAAGGACGATATACATGACACAGCTCGCGGTTAATTTATCCATGATTTTTACCGAAGTGCCGTTGTTAGAGCGTTTTGCTTTGGCTCGTGAACACGGTTTTAAGCATGTAGAAATTCAGTTTCCGTATGAGCTGAGTATTGAGCAAATCCAAACCCAACTCACCATCAATGATTTAAGCCTGTGTTTAATCAATGTCCCTGCGGGTGATTTGATGCAAGGCGGTGATGGTCTTGCGGGAGTTCCGGGGCGTGAAAATCAATTTCATCAGGCCTTAGAACAATCCATTCGCTATGCCACTGCGTTAAATGTACCGAGTGTCAATATTTTAGCCGGCAAACAGCCACAAGATGCTGACTTGCTGCCATGTTTAAATACCTTGTCGAGCAACCTCAAACTGGCGTGCCACATGTTGTCTGAACATCATATTCAACCAGTATTTGAAATGATTAATGGCACTGATATGCCGCGCTTTTTGGTCCAAAATATTGCCCAAGCTCAGGAAATGCTTGAAGCTGTACAACACTCTACTTTGAAGATGCAATATGACTGCTACCACATGGCGATGATGGGTGAAGATATTCTCAGTACTTTGGCAGAAAATATTCAGGATATCGGTCACATACAGTTTGCCGACTGTCCGGGGCGACATGAACCTGACTCAGCGCAGATTCCATTTGCAGAGATTTTTAAATGGTTAGATCAAAGCCAATATACAGGTTACATCGCGGCTGAATACCAACCACGAAGCAACTCATCACATTCTTTTGCGTGGAAAGACAAATACTTCCCTCATTTAGCCAATGGTCAATGACGTGTTGATTTGAAATTCAGCAACAAAACCGCTATATTAGATCATGTATAATTGTAAGGAAATCATACCCTCTATGAATTTAGAACCATCGCCCAGCGCTTCTAATTCTCTCGATCTCGCAAAATCAACGCAAATCAAAGACGTACAAGCGTGCTTAGCTGTTGTACGTGAAGCACTTGAAGATGTAAAAGCCAAAGATATTATTGAACTTGATATCAGCACTATCAGCAACGTAGCAGATGCGATTGTTATTGCGAGCGGTACTTCAACTCGTCACATTAAGTCTCTTGCAGACAACGTGGCAGAAGAAGCACGTAAAGCTGGATTCCGCCCTATCGGTGTTGAAGGCGAACGTGATGCAGAATGGATCCTGATTGATCTCGGTTTTGTAGTGGTACATGTGATGTTACCTACAGCACGTAAATTCTATGATTTAGAAAGCTTATGGCGTACAGCTCCAGAAACTGTAGCTTAAGCTTCCAGAAAAAAGCGACCTAATTAGGTCGCTTTTTTTATCCCTTGATTTTATACACGGACAATCAGCTTCATGGTGTTTTACCCCATACACTAAAGCAGTTGATGTAAATCCACCTCAGGATAATTGGCTTTAATTTTCAGCTTGGTTTGTGCATAAACTTGGTCTGCACGCATCGGGCCATAAAAGTCACAATACACTTCATAAATGCTCGTTAAAACTTTGGCATAACTGGTCAAGGGCAAAAACTCGACAAAACTCGCTGAATTAATTTGTGCATTTGCCGCAATTGCCAGCCCGATTTCTTCTAATTGCTCAATCACATCTTGGGTGAAATCAGCCTGATCTGTAGATTTCACCGTCAGCATGACTGACTCGATAAAGCCTAAAAAAGCTTCGCTAATGGTCTCTGCAATGAGCTCGTCTTCTTGCTCCTGCTCCTGCGGTTTTTCAACCCTTAACAGTTCCTGCTTTTCTAAGGTAGATAACTCATACAAAACTTGCTTCAGCATATCTTTACGATAAAAGCGAAGCTCCTCTGTGGTACAGATATCATTTAAGAAGCGATTCAAGACAAATGACGGTTTCATGCTGTACTGCTGTTCCCAGTGCCGTAGCGCACTGTCGAGTAAAGTCCCATGAATAAATTGTTGTAAGCCTTTTTCTAAAGCTTCACGGCGTTGTGCCAAATTCAACAGTTCGGTGCTCATTGCTTTACTCCTGTTAATGACGCTTGGTCATATCATCCGTTTCAAAAGTCACATCTTTTTGAAACTCGGGATAAGACAATTCAGCATGTTCGGTATAGTCCAACCCCCGTTGTTCATGTTGCTTACTCACCCGTAAGCCACCCAACAATTTGTCCAAGACCTTAAATACAATGAACGCAACGCCAAAGCCCCATAAAAAGGCTGCAATCACTCCAAGCCCTTGTATCGCGATGACATCGCCATTAAACATATTATTTTCAAGGAAGATCCCAGCAGCCAATGTTCCCCATGCGCCACAGAATCCATGCACGGTCACCGCATCAACCACATCATCCAGTTTCATTTTTTCCATGAGCATTGGTAGGAAGGTCACCATCACACCTGCACATAAACCGGTGATGACCGCATACAGTGGAGACATCGTTGCACAGCCTGCCGTAATGGCAACCAAGCCACCCAGTGAGGCATTGATCGTACTGCGGATCAAAATGGCTTTAGATCGGATGAGACAGAGCAACATATATGCAACCACGGCAGCACACGCCGCAAGATGCGTATTTAAAGCAATACGTCCTACGCTGACATTGGCATTAATGGTCGAGCCTGCATTAAAACCAAACCATGCTAACCATAAAATAAAACCGCCTAATGCTACCAAAGGTAAGTTATGCCCTGGTAAATAATGGCTTTGCCCATTGCGTCCAAATCGACCCAAACGTGGTCCCAATACAATGATGCCAGCCAAGGCAACCCAGCCGCCCATTGAATGCACCACGGTCGAACCTGCAAAGTCGATAAATCCGAGTGCTTTTAACCAACCGTCTCCGCCAAATAAACTGCCCCATGCCCAACTACCAAAGACAGGATAAATCAGACCTGAGACAACGGCCGCACTCACCACATAAGCCACAAAATGAATCCGCTCTGCCATTGCACCACTGGCAATGGTGGTTGCCGTTGCAGCAAACATCATTTGGAAAAATAGAAGGTTCCAGTGCCAATCATCCAGTTGATCGGGTGCAAAATGACTGAAGCCAAACCAGCCCGTGGTATTGACCCCAAACATCAGACCAAAACCCACCAACCAAAACACCAGACCACCCAAGCAGGCATCCATGTAGTTTTTCATGAGTACATTCACGGTATTTTTACTGCGAACTGAACCACTTTCGATCATGGCAAATCCGGCTTGCATAAAGAAGACCAAGATACCGCCCAGTACCACCCAAATACTGTCGAGTGAAATACGAATTTCTTGAATATTACTGGCGATTTGCTGGTCAACTGCCCATGCAGTCGATGTCAGGACACTCAGAAACAGTGCCATCAAGTATGTTTTTTTCATGATTATTCCCCCCAAGAATAACCATGCTGTGCAAAAAGAATACCAAATTTCAGACAATTAATTATTTTTCAATACATTGCATCACAAAATCAGTTCGCAACGATGTTCTGAATCGCTGAGATCAAATCTAATGAAACAAAACAGCGCATCAATCTGCACCTTTGTTTCAAAATACGCATCAATTTGATTCAAGCACCTGATGCGCTAAATATTTGTGCACTTTTAGTGTGAAGCATTCATTAATCAAAAGCCAAGAAAATAAAAGCGAAGAAAACAAAAAACCACCCGAAGGTGGTTTAAATCTTCCTCAATCCCGCTTTATCACAGCGGGACTTTGGCAATATGGATTAATGACCGCCGCCATTAATGGCTTTTGTCATATCTTCCACAACTTTCTTCGCATCACCGAAGATCATCATCGTTTTATCGTTATAGAACAAGTCATTGTCTAGACCTGCGTAGCCTGTAGCCATAGAGCGTTTGATCACCATAATGGTACGTGCTTTATGCGCTTCAAGGATTGGCATACCGTAAATTGGAGAACTTGGATCGTCTTTTGCCGCTGGGTTGACAACGTCATTCGCACCAATCACCAGTACTACATCTGTTGCTGGGAAGTCTGAGTTGATCTCGTCCATTTCAAGAATGTCTTCGTATGCAACATCAGCTTCAGCTAAAAGTACGTTCATGTGACCCGGCATACGACCTGCCACTGGGTGAATCGCAAAACGAACTTTTACACCTTGTTCTTTTAAGATTTCACACAATTCTTTCACGGCATTTTGTGCACGACCTTGCGCCATACCATAACCCGGTACGATCACCACGCTATCCGCATTTGACATCAAGAAGCCAGCATCGTCTGCAGAGCCTGAACGGTGATTACGCTGTGCTTTTTCACCATTATCCGCCGCCGCTACTGCTGTACCACCCATTGCACCACCAAACAAAACGTTGATGATTGAACGGTTCATGGCTTTACACATGATGTAAGACAGAATTGCACCCGATGAACCAACCAGTGAACCTGCAACAATCAGCATGTTGTTTTCAAGCGTGAAACCAATCCCTGCTGCTGCCCAACCTGAGAACGAGTTTAGTAACGATACCACCACAGGCATATCACCACCGCCTACTGGCGCAATCCATACCCAACCAAATGCAAGTGCAAGAACAGTCATTGCCCAGAATGCGTTCATGTTGCCTGTGGTAAAGAAGTAGATACCACACGCCAACATCGCTAGGAAAATTAAAGCTTGAACAGGTTTTACCCATCCACCTGAAATGGTTTTTGCCCATTTCTTCGCAGCCAATTTACCGTAAGCAAATACTGATGCTGTGAATGTAATCGCACCAACGAAACAGCCTACAAACAATTCAAATAAATGAACTTTGCTCATGTGGGCATGTTCTACACCCGCTGCTGTTAATACCGCTTCATTCTCCGCGAATGCCGCAGTCAATTGGTTGTTATGTAGAATCGCAGCGATCGCAATCAGTACCGCAGCCAAACCGACCAATGAGTGCATCAGTGCCACAGTTTCAGGCATTTGCGTCATCGGAACTGTTTTTGCACGTGCAATACCAACGACCGCACCCAACACCATTGCACCCACAATCATCCAAATCACTGGATGATCTGCGACAAAGAATGTAGTAATTACAGCAATTGCCATTGCGATCATGCCATAACGGTTACCTTGAATCGCAGTTTTTGGACCAGACAAACCACGCAACGTTAAGATAAAAAGAACGGCACCAATCAGGTAGAACCAATCCGCATATTCTTTAATGAATTCCATGGATTAACCCTCTTTTTTCTTTTGCTTAGGTTTGAACATTTCAAGCATACGTGCAGTCACCGCAAAGCCACCAAAAATGTTGATACTTGCAAGGAAAACGGCAATCGCACCTAAAATACTCACCACGTTAATGCTTTGGAACTGTACGCTTGCATCCACAATACCTGGGATACCAACGGTTTGAATCATCGCACCAACGATAATGATCGATGACAAAGCATTGGTTACAGCCATTAATGGTGTATGTAGTGCAGGTGTTACCCCCCAAACCACGTAGTAACCAACAAAGATTGCCAAGACAAAAATAGTAATCGTTTCAACCATGATGATTCTCCTTAACCACGTTTCAGCAGCACTTGGCCGCCATGAGTGACAAGTAGTGCTTTTTGAATTTCTTCTTCAGGGTTAATTGCGAAGTTCTTTTCGCTATCAAACAGGGTTTCAATGAAATTCAAAACGTTACGTGCGTATAGTGCCGACGCTTCAGTCGAAACTGTTGAAGGAATATTTGGAATACCGAGAATTTTCACGCCATTTGCAGTCACAACATTTTCGCCGCAGACAGAACCTTCAACGTTCCCGCCAGTTTCAACCGCCATATCTAAAATGATTGAGCCTGGTTTCATTTTGGCAACAGTTTCTGCTTTGATTAAACGTGGTGCGTCACGACCCGGCAATAATGCAGTCGTAATCACGATGTCAGCATTCGATACGGCTTTATCAACAATAATCGCTTGGTCGCGAATGTAGTCTTCACCCGGCATCCAGCCATAACCATTTTTCGCAGCATCAGCTGCTTTTTGTTGCTCTTCTGGTGACATTGGTACGTCTAACCATTTACCACCCAAAGATTCAACTTGGTCACGTGCTGTAGGACGTAAGTCAGTTGCTTCAACTACGGCACCTAAACGTTTTGCTGTTGCAATAGCTTGTAAGCCTGCAACACCTACGCCCATGATCACAACACGTGCAGGTTTCACTGTACCTGCTGCTGTCATCAACATTGGGAACATACGTTGATATTCTGCCGCAGCCAAAAGCACAGATTTATAACCTGAAAGGTTGGCTTGAGATGAAAGTACGTCCATGTTTTGCGCACGAGATAAGGTCCGTGGCAAAAGTTCCAATGCAAATGCAGACACGTTTTGTGACGCAAATTGGTCAAGTTCGGTGTTGCGGTAAGGGTCAAACATCCCCACAACGGTGGTACCCGCTGTGAGTTTTTGAATTTCGTCACCTTTAGGCGCACGAACTTTCAAAATCATTTGACTACCGGTATAGGCATCATCCGTAATTTTGGCACCAACTTGTTCATAGGCACTATCGATGTAAGCAGCGTTTACCCCTGCTCCACGTTCAATAACGACGCTATGACCAGCGCTGATCAACTTCTTTACTGTTTCAGGCGTCGCAGCGACGCGATTTTCACCGACAACAGTTTCGGCTGGAATTCCGATCTGCATGAGCGTTCCTCAAGCTAATTTTTCTTAAGTAAACATCGCAATCCGCGATGTCTCCCCTCAGGATGTGTTTTTGTACAATTTTTGGATTCTAATTGAACTTTTTTAAAATACTACCCAATATTTATTTAATAAATACCCATATTTTGAACTCATGATTCATGAAAAGAATGGTGCGATATTTCATTTATTCAGTTTTATTTGTCGATTTATTACTCATTTTTATCCTATTTATAACTTTTTAATATTACTTAAGACCAAAAACATAAATAATTTCGCTAGTTTTAGTGCAGATTGTTTCACTGCGTTGATCATTGTGACATTTTCATTCAACACAGAATGACCTGAACGTGTCGTGAAAAATCGACTTAAGTCAGGTAAAGCCACTCTTTCATCCAAACTGCATCAGCTCGTTGACTCATTTGACAGTTTTGACATGCTGACCTGCATTGAAAACTGACTTTTTTCTGCCACAGTCTCGTCAAATCGGTCAGCTTGAATATCCGATGGATTTTTGCCCACGTTTCGGGTTTATTGAGATCTTGCCCTCCCCACCTGATGCTTCGCCTTAAGTCTTAGAATTGACTTTTTTAGTTAAAAAAATAATTTTTTGAATATTTAGCATCATGATATTGCTACTGAGTTTCTATCCCTAAAAAACACTATTGCACCATTTGTGTGCAATTTTCACCTTAAATGTTTCAGCCTGATATATTTGACCTGCCGAGTCATGTTGAGATTAAAAAATTCAAAACCAAATTGGTCATTTCTTCCACTGTTTTTCATGTTTGATCTAGCAATCCCTTATGCATAAAGGAATAAGTACTATTCTTTTTTTGCATTTTTACTCACACGATGCATTTTTTATAATCAAAATGACAGTTCAAACTTATCGGATCAATGCTGTCGAATTCGTTCAGTCGTCATGAGGCACACCTTAACTTATGTCAAGAAACCTTAGTCCGCACTTCATCGGTGCAATTTTTGCGCTGATTGCTGCCTTCTTGTTTAGTACCAAAGCGATCTTTATTAAGCAAGCCTATGCACTTTCTCCTCTTGTCGATGCCACTGTCCTCATGGCTTTACGCATGATGAGTGCATTGCCGTTTTTCTTGGTCATTGCATGGCTGAGTCGATGTTCCTATCAAATGATTCAACGAAAAGATTGGGTGCTCTTGCTCATTTCAGGATTAATCGGCTATTACTTTTCGAGCTGGCTCGACTTCCGTGGCTTGATGTATATCAGTGCTTCACTTGAACGAATTATACTTTTCCTATATCCCACATTAACCGTGCTGGCTTCCGCTGTTTTATTCAAAAAGCCACTAAGTTTTAAAACCATTCTTGCCCTGATTTTAAGTTATGGCGGGACAGTTTTAGTGATGCTACAAGAACAAAATGCCACACCACATGATCAGTACTTTTGGATCGGATGTAGTTTGGTTTTTGCCAGCGCCGTGTTATTTGCAATTTACTTATTACTCACGCCAGGCCTCATGCAAAAGTTTGGTTCTTTACACTTTACTGGTCTAGCCCTGAGCATAGCCTGCGTTGGGACGATTATTCATTTTCTATTTGCAACACCGCAGCCCATTGCCTTGCTTCAACAACTCCCGAGTCAAGTCTGGCTGTATGGTTTAGCGCTCGGACTATTGGTTACCGTACTTCCAACCATTTTGATGATGCAAAGTATAGTCCGACTCGGGGCAGCACAATCGGCCATGATTGCCTCTATCGGGCCCATTTTAACGATTTTACTGGCCGTCGCGTTGTTGAATGAACATTTAAACCTATGGCAATGGGTCGGTTGCGGTCTGAATATGCTGGGTGTCTTGATGATCAGTCTCAGTAAGAAATCCTAAACCCCTACTTGGATACTATTCACAGAGAAACACTTTAAGACCTGTTTGATTTTCCTTATAGTGACCACAACAGCGTGGCAGCAAATTCTTTGCATACGCTTCCGCCCAAAATCTGGAAAATTTATGAAAGCCTCGATCGACATTAGCCATGATAAAACTTTGTTGTGGCTTATGGCTGCTGCATGTGGTTTATGTGCGGGTGCCAATTATTATTGCCAACCTTTAGTCGCTTCTATCCAACAAAGCTTTCAAATTCCACAATCAGAGGTGGCGCTAACCGTCACCTTTGCGCAAATTTCTTATGCTTTGGGTCTACTGTTTATTGTGCCGATTGGCGATATTGTGAATAAAGCCAAATTTATTCCTCTGCTCATGCTTGGTGCAACTGTCGGTTTAGCCCTCTGTGCTTTTTCAACCAATCTATACATGCTTTGGGCAGGAACCATTATCACCGGGCTATTTTCAGTGGCTGCTCAGGTCCTCATCCCTTTGGTCACGGTTGCGATTCGACCTGAAAAAATTGGGGCAGTTGTTGGCTTTTTAATGAGTGGGTTATTGGTCGGCATTCTGTTATCGACCAGTCTCTCTGGCTTATTGTCCTATCTGTTTCATTGGAAATCGATTTACATCCTCAGTGCTCTCTTGATGTTGGTATTAGCACTATTACTCAAAAAACGTCTGCCCGTGGTCAGCATCACACGGATGCCCTACAGCCAAGTTTTCCAGTCCATGGGCGCATTACTCAAACATGAGCCACGGTTAATTTTCCGTTCTCTAATTGGAGGCTGTGTCTTTGCCGCGATGAGTATGCTGTTTTCCACCATTGCCATGTTACTGACTGAGCCACCTTTTCAATTGGCCGATGTTTGGGTTGGTGTTGTAACGTTAGTTGGTGTGTTTGGTGCGCTATCGACACAGTGGATTGGGCGTTGGGCGGATTTGGGTTTCAACCGAAAATTAACCTGGCTCGGTTGTAGCATCTTAGCCCTCAGTTGGGGACTGCTGTATATGGGTGGAAGCTCCCTCGCCTTTTATATTTTGGGCTATGGTCTAATCAACCTCGGTTTGGCAATGGTGCATAGCTGTAATCAAAATATTATTTTCCAACTCAACCCGATTGCACGATCTCGAATTAATTCAATTTACATGACTTTTTATTTTGTCGGTGGTGCATGTGGCTCAGCTTTGGGCGTATTTGCATGGCATCATGGCGGCTGGACCACCACCTGCATGACAGGGATTGCCTTAGTCATTGCTTCTGGTTTTTTTGTATTGATCGATCAACTCTATACTGCGCGGCAACTAAAATATCCACAATGAAATGTATGGATCATTACTCTAAAGCCACATTACTGTGGCTTTAGTTTTTTGAAAATTAACTGACCTGCACCACAGGATAAAAGGGTTTGCCTAAATCCAAGGTTTCTGCATTTTCCAAAAGAATCACCATAAACACCGGTAAGAGTGCCAACAGTATTGTGCAGCCGTCTTGAAGCTGTTTCCGATTGACCGAACTTTTATAGATCGCGCCGCCATGAACCATTTGATTGCGTAGCGTATACATGCGATTGAACAGCACCATTAAAATATCAACGGAATCCTTTTCTTTAAGCGCGTGCAGTACTTTCTGTTTTTCATGCACTAAGCCCTCTTTGCATGCGTCATGGCTAATTTTTTGATTTTGATAATCCCAAAAACCTTGATAAACATAGGGATTATCCAAAAACAATCGTATCGGCTGACTAAAACGCTCCCATAAAATATTATAGATTTTATGCTCTGTATCCTTTTGGCAAATCACATATAAAAACTGCCTTAAGCTTTGCTTGTCCTGAGCAATCTGTAAGTCTTGCGCATATATTGCGTTGAAGGACACCCACAAACTGATAAATTGCAAATCGAGGTCATCTTAAAGATCAATCGACTTTTTCAGCCAACTTAACCCACGATGAATGCGTAAATTAAATTGGTCGGTATGTTCCAACTTTTTACTTTTAAATATTTCTTCAAGTAGCATCATGCCTGCTAAATTCCAATGGATAATTCGTTTATTTTTCTACCATTTGAACTTAGCGCAATTGTTTACCGGCATGCAATAAAAATATCTCTGTATTCAACTATTTGGTCTCATCTTGTATGAGATAGGTATAACGTTCTAACTGATCATTTTCATCAAAAATCAATTCATAAGACATTTTCTTTCCGTTAAAAACGGATTCGGCAGGTGTTCCTAAAAGTTCCCATAAGCCCACGGTCGCCACATCTGCCGCACCATGCCAAAACGCACGTCCCACTTTACTGGCAGTCGAATAACCTTGAGTAAAAGTATAAATTTCATGGCGTTTGCCATTTTTATATTCAGAGGTGATCGGTGCGCCAAATTCAGCAATCACCAAGTTACGAGACAGCCCTTGTTGAATCATTTCGGTATTTTTCTTGCTTGGCTGCTTGCTTGCCATGACAACTGAACAGCCTGTTGTGCCTGACAATGTGAAAACTAAAGCTAATCCTAAGCAGGTTTTTTTCATCATGTGGTATTCCCCCAAATTCTTCAAATTTCTATTTTTAATTTTTGATTTTCATCTGCTGTTGATCTTAATTGTTTCTTCCATCTTTTTCATTTTTTTATACGACTATTCGTCTGATTTTTAGAATGATTAGCGCCTGAAAGATTCACATTTATAAAGTTTCAGACTGAATAATGCTTTAAGTGAATTAATGTTCTGTTGGTGACGAATTCGGTGGAACGAACCAGTTTTTCCAAGAGCTACTGTGCCGAGTTTCAATTGCAACGGTAGGGATGAGCTCTTGCTTCAGCATTTTTTCTTGACCGACGGCTTTCGCCAAACGCGCTTTGACCGAGTGTATACACTCACGGTCTTCAAACTCACAGCAGTCAAGGTTGGAGCCACCACAGGGTCCATTGGCTAATCCTTTGGGACAGGTTTCAGGACAAATATATAAGGTTTCACCTAAACGACATTGTCCGCAATTCTCACAGCCCACGATGCCATGTTTACTGATAAATTCTGTTTTCAGCAAGGCCGCATCAGCTTTCGGTTTTTGCCATAATTTGGCCGCAAAAATATAAGATCCCGCCCCTTTGGCCAGTTTTGAACTAAAAAATAACTCATGCATGACATGCATACTTTTATATTTCAAAACTTGTTCAACTGGAGCTTTATGGTTATTTGCGCCCGTCGGGTGGAAGTTCACATCTACACTAGAGCGCCAAAGCATTTTCCATTTTGCTAAACATTGTTCAAACGTTAATGTGGCAAATTGCAAAATTGCTTTTTGCAACTTCTCTTGTTCTTCCGCTTTATGACAGGCCGATAAATGAACCCCTGCATAGCCCAAATGCTGACACATTAATATTTGTAAAGCGCAGCGGGCATAGACATTTTGTTCAGCTTGTATGGCGTCAGTTTGCTGTTCTTGTTGCAAAAAATTTAATACATCTGCTGAAAGCACGATGCCTGCGACTTTTTGCTTGGCCATAAAGCGGGCACGGATAAAGGTCAGCGGCATGACACACGCCAATACAGGTACATGTGGATAGTATTGCTGCATATAGTGTTGGTAACTGCTCAACACATCCATGTCAAAGCCCAACTGTGTAATCACATAGTCAGCGCCAGCTTGAATTTTTTTATCCAGTTTAAAATACTGCGCATCCTTTTCTGCTTCTGCATATTTAAAAGGATTAAACGCCACCCCTAAATAAAACCCGCCAAAGTATTTGGCTGCCATGACTTGATTGACCGACTCTAAATAACGACTCCGTAAACTCGGATCATTTGCCCCATCCTGATGCTGCTTGAGTTTATCACCACTGAGCAAAAGTAAATTCTCTACCCCGTGCTGCTGAGCATCTTTCAGAAAAGTTTGAAAATCTGAGATATCTCGACCTTTCCCCGAATAATGCAGAATTTTTTCAATGCTTTGAGGGTAGTCTTGCATTGCTTCTAAAGGAGCAATATCCGTGTCACTTTGTACTCGGTCAGCCAATGTCATGCACACAGGAAAGCCTGCAAATGTCGTTGGGACCAGATGCGTTTTTTGCGTCGTTAGATATTCAAACGAGATACAAAACTGGCGTTGCAATAGATATTGGGAAAATAAAGACATAAAGGCAGGCAGTTAAATCTGCTGAGAAACCATACAATAAAGTTTATAAAATTATACTCTGTACACGACAAAAATAGATAACTCATTGAAATAATGTCACAATAATTGTTTTCTAACGACGAATACTATGACACATCTCAATGAGTTATATCTTATCTTAAACAAATCTCTAAAATGGAACAA
>NZ_VOYN01000133.1:0-1007 GCF_013420275.1 Acinetobacter sp. YH01020 | reverse complement strand
AAGCAAACATGTAATCTTTCTTCTGCATCTAAAGCCTTGCCCATCAAGTGTTTACCACAATCATTTTATCGACGTATGCAGCGCTTCTTTGCAGGTCAGTATTTTGATTATCGTCAAATTTCTCAGTTGATTTTCAATATGTTTTCATTCGACCAAGTGCAACTGACTTTAGATAGAACCAATTGGAAATGGGGAAAACGAAATATTAATATCCTGATGCTCGCAATCGTTTATCGTGGAATAGCGATACCTATCCTTTGGACATTGCTTAATAAACGTGGAAATTCAGATACGAAAGAGCGTATTGCTTTGATTCAACGCTTTATAGCCATTTTTGGTAAAGACCGTATTGTGAATGTGTTCGCAGACAGAGAGTTTATCGGTGAGCAGTGGTTTACATGGTTAATTGAACAAGACATCAACTTCTGCATTCGTGTTAAAAAAACTTCATTGTCACCAATCATTTAGGAAAGAATCATAAAATTAGTGATTTATTTCGCCATCTTAAAGTTGGTCAAATTGAATGTCGTAAACGACGGATTTTGGTTGGTCGGGTGAAACTATATATAAGTGCACTACAGTTAGAAAATGGAGAGCTTTTACTCGTCGTTTCTCCTCAGTTTAATGCCAATGCTATTCAGGATTATGCATTACGCTGGGAAATTGAAACCTTATTCAGTTGTCTCAAAGGACGCGGGTTTAATCTTGAAAATACGCGCTTGACAGACCCTAGACGAGTGAAAAAATTGATTGCGGTGTTAGCTATAAGCTTCTGTTGGTGTTACTTAACGGGTGAATGGCAACATAATCAAAAAAAAGCGATAAAAATAAAGAAGCATGGACGACTCTCAATGAGTTTATTTCGCTATGGTTTAGACTATGTTCAAATGGCGATTCAGCGTTTAATTGGTTTTGGGAAAAAAGAAGAGTTTAAGGAAATTTTGGCAATTTTAAGAAAGCAGAATCCTGATAGGATAAGGGTTCTGTGAAATTTGTCGTGTACAGAG
>NZ_VOYN01000132.1:0-782 GCF_013420275.1 Acinetobacter sp. YH01020 | reverse complement strand
AATTTGCTGAATTTGAAGCATTAACAGCAGAGCTTGCAGATGCATCAGCAGATCCGGCCGCACTCAATGCTGAACTTGCAGAACTGTAAGCTGAATTTTGTGAACTAGCTGCAGAACTTGCTGATGCAGTTGCTGAACTCAACGATGATTGTGCTGAACTAGCGGACGCAGTTGCTGAACTCAATGATGATTGTGCAGAGCTAGCAGATGATACTGCTGAGCCAGCAGATTCAATTGCTGAACTAGCAGATAATCCTGCTGAACCAGCAGATGCAGTTGCTGAACTCAATGATGATTGTGCAGAGCTAGCAGATGATACTGCTGAACCAGCAGATTCAATTGCTGAACTCAACGATGATTGTGCAGAGCTAGCAGATGATACTGCTGAGCCAGCAGATTCAATTGCTGAACTAGCAGATAATCCTGCTGAACCAGCAGATGCAGTTGCTGAACTCAATGATGATTGTGCAGAGCTAGCAGATGATACTGCTGAACCAGCAGATGCAGTTGCTGAACTCAACGATGATTGTGCAGAGCTAGCAGATGATACTGCTGAACCAGCAGATTCAATTGCTGAACTCAACGATGATTGTGCAGAGCTAGCAGATAATCCTGCTGAACCAGCAGATGCAGTTGCTGAACTCAACGATGATTGTGCTGAACTAGCAGATAATCCTGCTGAACCAGCAGATGCAGTTGCTGAACTCAATGATGATTGTGCAGAGCTAGCAGATGATACTGCTGAACCAGCAGATGCAGTTGCTGAACTCAATGATGATTGT
>NZ_VOYN01000131.1:0-1030 GCF_013420275.1 Acinetobacter sp. YH01020 | reverse complement strand
CTTGTATCTTGATTGATATAGTGATTAGCTACCACTATACGCAAATTGTAGAGTTTGGAGTGCTGCTAAAATCTTAAATTTGAACCTGAGATAAAACCTACAATTTGCCCTTATCCCTCATACAACTCTGAACGGTAACTAAGCACTTTGATGCTGTATTCACAAGGTAAGATGATGGTTAATGGGATAAAAATCATAGCTTAAACTCAAGGAATATCACCATGATTATGCTAGGTATTGATGTCAGTAAAACCAAAATAGATTGTTGCATTTTCCCTCAAGGTTTGACTGGAAAAAGAAAAAATAAAATATTTACTAATACAGAAAGTGGCTTTGGCAGTCTGCTCAAATGGCTCATCACTCTTAAAATTGAACCTGATCAAGTGACAGCAATCATGGAAGCGACTTCGGTTTATCATGAGAATTTGGGATATTATCTATATGATGCAGGTGTAAAGGTTTGTGTGGCTAATCCTTCACGAGTAAGAGCCTTTGCCAAAGGCATGTCCATGCTAAATAAAACGGATAAAGCTGATAGTGAAGCTCTTTCACGTTATGGTTACACCGCAAAGTTAATCATATGGCAGCCTGAACCTGAAAATGTCAGATTATTAAAAGCTTTACTAGGCAGACGAGATGTCTATCTAGGTAGTCTATTGCAGGAAAAGAATCGACTTGAAAAGGCGCAGTCCACTCATACCTCCGTTGTTGTGATTAAATTACTTGAAGAGAATATTGAGTATTTAAATCAGCAACTTGAACATATTGATAAGTTAATAAATAATCACATAGATCAAGATCCAACATTGAAACAGGATTTGAAATTACTGCAAACTATTCCTTCAATCGGTGAACGATCAGGCTTATTACTGTTGGGGTTATTTCATTCGCACAAGTTTGAAAAAGCAAGTCAAGCTGCTGCATATGTAGGTTTGGTTCCAGTACATCAGTTGTCTGGCAGTTCAGTCAACAAGCAAAGTCACTTATCAAAAGCAGGTGACAGTAAAATACGCTCAGTATTGTATATGTC
>NZ_VOYN01000130.1:0-1084 GCF_013420275.1 Acinetobacter sp. YH01020 | reverse complement strand
GAAAAGCATTTAAAGAACAACCTATACAAACTATGGAATCGACTTTGTTCTGGCAGTTATTTTCCACCGCCAGTTAAGGCTGTTCCGATTCCAAAGAAGTCAGGTGGCGTGCGTATACTAGGTATTCCAACAGTTGCAGATCGAGTCGCGCAAACAGCAGTTAAGCTCTTATTAGAGCCGAAAATTGATCCATTATTTCATCCAAACTCATATGGATATCGTCCGGGGCGTTCTGCCCATGATGCAATTGCGATAGTGAGGAGACGAAGTTGGGATTATGACTGGGTTGTGGAATTTGATATCAAAGGTCTCTTTGATAACATCGACCATGATTTACTAATGCGTGCACTCAAGAAACACTGTGAAATTCCATGGATTCTTTTATATGTGCAACGTTGGTTAAAAGCACCAATGCAACACATAAATGGCCATCTTTTAGAAAGGAATCGCGGCACACCACAAGGTGGTGTTGTGAGTCCTTTATTGGCGAATTTATTTATGCATTATGCTTTTGATATGTGGATTACGAAACATCTTCAAAGTGTACGGTTCTGCCGTTATGCAGATGATGGCGTAATTCATTGTCGGAGTTTATCTCAAGCCAAACTTGTTTTACAAAAGATCGATGCACGATTTCGTGAATGTGGTCTCGAATTGCATCCAGACAAGACAAAGATTGTTTATTGCCAAGATATTAATCGTCGTAAAGCATATCCCGATGTTCAATTTACTTTTCTCGGGTACACGTTTAGGCCCCGTAAGGCTGTGGACAAGTATAAAAGAGTTTATGTAAATTTCTCTCCTGCAGCCAGTCGTGATGCACTTAAAGCAATGCGACAGACTATTCGGAAATGGCATCTACATCTGATGTGTAATCGCGAATTAAGTGATTTATCTGCAATATTCAATCCAATTCTTCAAGGTTGGCAGCAATACTATGGTCGATTCCATGGTTCAGCAATGTCAGCGATCTGGCAACACATGAATGCTTATCTTATACGCTGGATGAGGCGTAAGTATAAAAACTTGGCCCGTCATAAAAGACGGGCTAGATATGCCTTAGGGCGACTTGCGCGTGATTTTC